>NZ_JBIMLI010000003.1:62188-86072 GCF_051859755.1 Limnospira sp. | reverse complement strand
CTGTTACCTTAACGGGTAATAGTGCTATCGTCGCATTGTCCGGCAATAGCCGGATAAATGTCGCGTAAATGTATCAGGATCACTAACCGATGTTAGAACTGATGGAAACATTCCATTTGTGGGAATACCAACTGAGAATTTATCGAGTTTTTCAGGAATATCGGATTGAACTTTGCCGTCAGGGTAGATATTACCTGCATCAAAAATCGTTTTCTGATTTAGATAACTGTGTACTCTGGGCTTGGTTGGAATTGACCGATCGCCTTGAAACATCACTGACAGAAGATGAATGGGTAGCCCTGTCTCAGGGTATTACCCATTCACAAAACTATATACAATGGCTGAATATAAGTCAACCCCCACAAGCGCAGGCTAAATCATCAGTTGCTGCTGCTATCTGAATTAACACCCTGGCTATTAGGTAGATAGTAACTAGCAATCAGTGCCACCATTAACCACCAAAGAGTATTAACTTGGGGACGATACAACACTGTATCAAACAGACCATGGGCTAACATTCCGGCTAAAGTGGCGATCGCAGCTATTAACCAGAAACCATTAGGATCTTCCCACTCTCGTAGCCTTTTAAGTTGTAGCCATCCTTGGTTAAAAGTCACCGTCAGCAACCACAAGAAGGCGGTTAACCCTACAAACCCAGTTTCTACGATAACCTCTAAGATGACAGAATAGGCACTCAAAGCAGAGTATCGGGGGCGCATATATAACGGATAAACCTGATTAAAAGCATTATTACCAGGTCCAATTCCCAATATAGGGCGATCGCGGATCATCTCTATGACCGCCGCCCAAACATTAATGCGGAAATTATTACTACTATCACCACGTCCCGCAAAGATAGTGGCGACGCGATCGCGCACTGGTGGCACAATGACTATGGCTAACACCAGCAACGCCGCCAAGCCACCGACACCAATAGGAACAGCCCATTTTTGCCAAAAAGGTGGGAAATATTGGCTAATCCAGTACAGCAGCAAAACGGCAAAAGTAAACAATAACGCCACAAACCCCAGCCATCCCCCACGGCTAAAGGTTAGGACCAAACACACAGAATTGACGACAGCCATAGTAATTGCCAACAATTTCGGCATCACGCCGCGCCAAACCAAAATCGCCCCGAGACTCAATCCGACGGCTGGGATGAGATAGCCAGCGAGTAAATTAGGATTACCCAAGTAACTGTAAATTCTGGTGATATTAGCTTGGGCTGATGTAGGGTCCACCCAAGTAGCTAAAGCCTTAGTACCAAAAAACCATTGCCGCATCCCATAAACCCCGACAATCAGGGTAATATGCAGATAGAAGCCGATAAAAAGCGATCGCAAACGAGGCGATCGGAAAACCCGCGCCATCAGGAAAAATAGGACTAAGTAAAGAGTCAAGCGCACCCAACCATTAAAGGCGGCCTGTTTGACGGGAGATAGGGATGTAGCGATCGTGGCAATTCCCCAATACAACAATACCAACAGGTGAATAGGGGTAAATGCCACTTGTGAGGGTTCATCACTAAGGGTCAGCAGAACCCAAAAGCCACCACAGGCGATCAGCAAAACTCCAATCAAAGCGGTATTGACAAAAGGCGCTAACCCAAACACCGCAGCCACCAACAGGGCTCCAATTAATTCTCCCCATTCCATGAACCAGCTTCCCTGTCGCCACGATCGCAAACTCCCACTAATGCGATAGAGTAGACTTCCTCCCCGCCACTGGTAGAGCCTCAGATTCCGCAAAGTAATAGACTGCCAAATTGATGCCACACTGGTCATGATCGTAAAATTCGATAAGTTTGCCTCGGTCATCGAGTACGGGGCGCGCCCAGGAAACCCGAAACCATCAAATGGCGCGATCGCGCCTTCCCATTTTAGGCTGGACGATAAATCGCATCTGCCACCCGCGCCACATCTACCAGTTGTGGCACATCATGTATTCTGAGAATATCAGCAGAATTAGCGATCGCAGCCACACAAGCCGCCGCCGTCCCCCAGACACGCCCTTGAGGATGAGGCTTGTCAAGAATCTTACCAATAAAACTCTTACGGGAGGGTCCCACCAATAGCGGACAATCGAGATCCTTCAATAGGGGCAATTCTCGCAGAATCTGCAAATTTTGCTCTAATGTTTTGGCAAAACCAATCCCAGGGTCAACAATCATGTACTCTGCTGGAATTCCCGCCGCCATTCCCGCGGCCAGACGTTCCGCCAAAAACCCTTTAATTTCCCCCATCAAATCCCCATAATCCGTCAAAGTTTGCATAGTTTGGGGAGTACCCCGTAGGTGCATTAACACCACTGGAACCCCCAAATCAGCCACCACTGATAGCATATCCGGGTCATATATCCCCCCAGAGATATCATTAATAATATCTGCCCCACAGCCCACTGCTGCCTCAGCAACCGCCGCCCGGGTCGTATCCACAGATATCACCATATCCCCCAGTTGTCGCAAACCCGCCACCACTGGAAGCACCCGTTCAAGTTCCGTTTCCAGAGACACCACCTCAGCCCCAGGACGGGTAGACACCCCTCCCACATCAATAATATCCGCCCCCGCCCGAACCATATCACCCGCCCGGACCAGGGCAGCATCTAGGGAATCGAACGCCCCGCCATCACTAAAGCTATCCGGCGTTACATTCAAAATCCCCATCAAATAAGTACGGCTTCCCCAATCAAAGGAATGACCCCGAATCGTGATTGGTTTAATCATCGCCAACCTATCAACGATAATTGACAATGCGGCTAAAACTATCCGGCTGCAAACTAGCCCCCCCGACCAAAGCACCGTCAATTTCCGACTGTGCCATAATTTCATCAATATTATCCGGCTTCACAGAACCGCCATATTGAATCGTCACGTTAGGATTACTCAATTTGCTACGGATGAGACCAATTACCCGATTAGCCTCCTCAGATTCGCAGGTGTCCCCGGTTCCAATCGCCCAAATCGGTTCGTATGCGATTACCAGGTTATTCTGATCTACATCTACCAGACCCTGTTCTAATTGGGAAAAAATATGAGATTCCGTCTCTCCCGCATCCCGCTGTTCCTTAGTTTCTCCCACGCACAAAATCGGAGTTAGACCGTGGTTTTGAGCCGCTTTCAGGCGCAGGTTAACTGTTTCGTTGGTTTCGCCAAAATATTGGCGACGTTCACTGTGACCTATGACCACAAACCGCACACCAATTTCCACTAGCATCGGGGGTGAGATTTCTCCAGTATAAGCCCCGGAATCTTCCCAGTGAACATTTTGCGCCCCTAGGCGTACCCGTGAACCATGCAAACTTTTGGACATCACACCCAAATCAGTGAAGGGGACACACAAAACCACTTCCCGATCTTCTGGGGTGTCCTCCAATTCCATCACAAACCCTTTCAGAAACTCCTGGGCTTCTGCTTGGGTTTTATACATTTTCCAGTTTCCGGCAATAATGATTTTTCTCACTTTTGGACCAATAAACCTCAAAAAACAATCAAAAGCCAACCCCTAGTTTAAAGGCTAGTGGGGTCATTTTGAGCAAATACTACCAGCGGTTTTACTACTGACCAAACTCAAGGCGTGCTTGTTCTACCAATTCCACTGTCACCTCTTCCTGGTCGGCTTCCCTGGCTAGTTGCTCAATCCTCTGTCTGGCTTGACCTCGGACGAAGTAGGGAATATTCTTGAGTTTGGCTGTGGCTTCTGGCTGCCACTTTAAATTGTTGATGTAGTCGGAATTGGACATAGCAAGTTCTGGCAACTGTTACCTAATTTTTTAGCTTATGCGACTTCTAGGGCTTTGAGCAAACTCCTAATTACGCCAATGGTTACGCCGGGTAATTCTAACTGCGGCGTTAGTCCTACGTCCTCGAGTTTTTGGAAAATTCGCACGGCCACGGGATTCAGATTGGCTAATCTTTCTCCCATCTCTGGACTGGTAAATTGGCTTTTTTCACCCCAAATCATGGCGGTGGGAGTGGTTAATTGGGGTATATATAACGATAAATCAAAGCATAAATCCCCTCGCACAAATGATAAAGCTGCATATTCGGCGTTAGGCTCTAGGGCGGATTCGAGATAGGCTTCGACGATTTCGTTATAAATTCGAGAGGGACGCGCAAATTGACGCTGCTCTAAAAAACTGCGAATTCCGATGGGGTTGGCTACGGCGGTGGCGTACAGAATTTGGTCTAAAATTGGGGTTTTGACAATTTGAGCAAATAAACTGTTAATATAATTTTGCCCAAAGTCCGATAAGCCGGAGGGGGTTGTGAGAATTAGCCCTTTGAATAATTCCGGTTTTTCGATCGCTACTCGCACGGTTAGGGCGGCGGTTACTGAGGAGGCGATCGCCATAATCGGTTCCTCGCAGGTGGCTTCTATGAATTCGGCGATCGTAGTTATATAATCCTCTGGGGTATAATCACGCGCCGGGTGTTCCGAACGTCCCCAACCTATCAGATCTGGCGCCAGAATTTTATAATCGGCTGCAAAGGCTGGATAGACTTTAGACCATTCATAAGCAGAAGAACCGCCCCCAAAACCATGCAAAAACAATAAAGACGGCTTTTTTTCGGCTTCCTTGTCTTCCGAGCTTATCCAGGGGCTTGTGGTAGCCGTATAATACACCATTCTACCTAGAGACGTAACTATCGAATCTGGCGTAAATCCAAGGGAATAAAACATTTTTAAAACTCCTTTAATTTTGGTTTTTTGCGAATATATCATGCCCATTAAATTGCCTTAATTGGACTATTCCGGTTGCTGAAAATTCCGGTTATATAACAGTGGATAAAATCGCGATAATGGGTAAATTGGCACTTTACCTCATCCCAGAGTGACTTTTGACTGTTATAATTCAGTGATGGGTAACACCCCTCACGGCTCTTAGCCCTCAGTGTACTGTCTTTAACTGTCCAGTGACCGGGTAATCAATGGGCCTAATTCCATGATGTTTTTTCCAAAATCTCCTGATTGGGGCTTGTCGTTCCTGAAAGCATGGCTAAGGGTATTTATTTAGCATCTAACCAACACAGATAGAACAGTCCCCGGTTGTCGGCTATAGCAGTAACAAAACCCTCAATTTCAATGCTGTCGAGGAATTTAGTTATGAGCATTTCTATGGTAGAGGATTTTAGCCCAATGGTGGCTCAGGAAGTGACTCGAATGCAGAATCACATCGGAAAATTAGACTCTAGCAAGCGAAAAGAAAAAACATCGGAACTGGTAGTTCATCCCGTGGGTACAGACTCACCGGGTTCTAGGGACAGGGCTAAATCTTCCGGGTCTGCTGACTATGAAAAATTGCCACAGTTGTCGCCCTCGACTCGCATTCGGTTAGCATTGGAAAAATTACAGGGATTTGAGAAAGTAGAGGAGCAATTCCAGCATTGGGGTATTAAATTTCATAATGCGATCGCCCTTCAACCCTCTAATCCGCGATTTGGCATTGAACCTGGGGTAACAGTTCTCATGGGCGCACCCAAGGGCGGCGCACTAGAAGTGACATTTTCCCACGCGGTGCGCCAAGTTTGGGCTAGGGTGACAAGTTCTCGACATACGGTGATGTCAGCCTTTGATGAAAATGGCCGATTACTGGCCACAGATGAGATCAAGGTTAATAAACCTAGTGATTCGATTGGGTCTGTATTACCGAACGCCGAATTAACCGTAACGGCGAAGAATATATCTAAAATTACCTTCTACACTTTTGATGCACAGTTAATTGTGGATCACCTCAAGGTTGAATTTTAACTGGTTTTGGGTATATGGGGCGATCGCACTATGGGGAATCTGAGCAACTATCGCAAAAGGTGCTACAAATTTTGCTAAGATGATGGCAGTTGGGTGGGAAACCATTAGCAATTCCTGACCTGGCGTACTTGGCTTGGTTTGATAACTTAGCCACAAAAATCGGATTACACAACCAAGGCTGAGTCAAAAGAAGCCATAAACCGCCTAGCTGAATCTTCCAAAAAAACCCATGTCCAGCACAAAACACCAATTTACGGTTCACTTTTGGGGCGTTCGAGGAAGTATTTCCTGTCCGGGAACGACAACAGTTCGATATGGTGGGAACACCCCCTGTGTTGAGATGCGGGTGGGGTCGCAACGATTGATTTTTGACGGTGGGACAGGCTTACGGGTCCTGGGACAAGCATTATTAGCAGAAATGCCAGTAACCGCTCATATGTTCTTTACCCATTCTCACTGGGACCATATCCAAGGCTTCCCCTTTTTTGCTCCAGCCTTTGTTCCCATCAATACGTTTAACATTTATGGAGCGATCGCACCTAATGGTTCCACAATTGAGCAGCGCCTCAACGACCAGATGCTTCACCCTAACTTCCCAGTTCCTTTACAGGTAATGGGAGCTAAACTTAACTTTATTGATCTCACTATAGGCGAGTCAATTTACCTCGAAGATGATCTAGTCATTGAAACGGCTTTACTCAATCATCCGGGGGAAGCCGTGGGATATCGCGTCAGTTGGAAAGGCTACACCACCGCCTATGTCACCGATACCGAGCATTTTCCAGATCGTCTTGATGAAAATGTACTCAAGTTAGCCCGCAATGCTAATGTACTGATTTATGATGCCACCTATACCGATGAGGAGTATTACTCGCCTAAGTCTAGTAAGGTAGGTTGGGGACATTCTACCTGGCAGGAAGCGGTGAAGGTCGCTCAGGCTGCGGGAGTTCAAAAATTGGTGATTTTTCACCATGACCCACTACACAACGATGATTTCATGGATAAAATAGGTGAAAACGTGGCTGATGCCTTTCCTAATAGTTTAATCGCCCGCGAGGGTTTATCCCTACAGTTGATTCCGCCGTTAAAGAATATTGCCACCAGTGAAAAGTGAAATTTTCAATAGCCCCCGCCTACTTCTTGAGGTGGGAACCATTGAATTAGTTGGGCGCACCTCCACCCTAAAGAGACAGAGCCACCAAACTCCCGTGTGATCACCGATCCATCCCCACAGTAAAAGACGGTGGGGAATTCCGGCGATCCGTGTTAATTAAACGGTTCGATAGTCGCAGTAACACCCCGTTGGCGCAATTGTTGTAATAACCTATTCGCCTCGTGTTGGCTGCGGAAGGCTCCAGCTTGGATAAGCGATCGCCCATTAATCACCGTCGTAAAGGCTTGGGGAACCAGCGATCGCACTCTTTGCAGAATTTGACTGCTAGTATCATTCACCACCACTCTATATCGCAACCCCAATATACCCGCCGTAGTTGCAGGCGCAAGACCTGCCGTTACTTGGCTTGGTAGTTGTCCTCCCCCAGTACCAATAGGAATATTACCACCAGGAACCCGGAGAATATCAGACGAAGCTGGTGGCGGTGGGGATGTAATCGTAGATTGTCTTTGGGGTGGTGGTACCGGGATATAAACTGTTTGGGAGTTTTCTTCAGGATTAGAGGCACTGGTCACAGCCCGTCTCACCAGAGACAGCAACAGCGAGCCGGTAGACGGGTTTTCCGCCGCCGTCTGGAGCCTCACTGGTGGAGGTGGGGAACCCGCTGCTACAGGGGCAGATATCACCTGCTGAGGACGTTCTGGCGGCGGTACCGGAATTACAATCGCCTCCGAGTCATCCACAGGAATGGGAGGCGGTGCGGTGTTTGAAAGTGGAGTCACATTAGACTCAGGTAGATAAATAGGTAACGAAGCCGCTTGATTAATGGGGGAAATTGACGAAGAATGATTTTGACCACCCTCCTCAGTAGAACTTCCCATAATGCGATTAGCGATCGCAGAAGGCCCAGCCCCACTCTGGTAACTACCCGCCAACTCTACAGAGCCAGCATTTTTAGTCATAGCCAACTCATTACCGTAGGCAAGAATCGTTAAACCCTTAGTACCATTGTTCACATCATAGCGGCCATTATTGCGGATCACATTCTCTCCCGGTTCCGTTGGCGTTCCCAAATCCGGCAAAGATTGAGCAATAACCACAATACCATCACGCTCATTTTGTTCGATATAGTTATTGCGTAGTACCGGACGAGCGCTCGATTGAATCACTATGCCATCACGATTATAGGCAATTCGATTACCCACGACAAACGGCTCTGACTGTTGGGCGATATTAATACCAAAACCAGTGTTTTCAAAATCATTATCGCGGATTTCCGGCTTAGATGAACCATAGACAGTAATGCCATTCGCTCCATTATTAGCAAAACTGTTTTGTTGAACTAAAGGCGCACTGGTTCCCACCACAGAAATACCATCATGAATATTGCCCGTAAAGGTATTATTAGATACAACCATCGAGCTAGATTCAATCCATAAACCATAACCGCGCGGGTGAGGATTAGTCACAGTTACCCCACTTAACCGGGCTGCATTCGCTCCCACAATAGCTACATTCTGGTTAGCAAAAACCCGACTGCTAAACACTCCCCCGCCATAAATAACCACATCCTGACCCTTATTCTCGGTATTACCCTGAATTGTAATATTAGGTTTAAGTATTAAGGGGAACGCCTCTCCCGTCTCGACGCTATAGGTTCCTGGTGCTAATAAAATAGCCGTATTCGGGGGGGCGACTCTCAAGGCTTGGGTTATGCTTCTCAGCGGTGAAGCCTGTGTACCTTCCCCAGAGTCGTTTCCCGTAGATGAACTCACATAAATTACATTGACTGAATTGGGAGCGGCGGAAGGTGTTTGAGCCAGTAGTAGGGGCGGGTGTATATAGTTGGCTGGTGTCTCCGATAGTTGCTCTCTGCACCCGTCTCTACAGGGGGTAGCGAATGCGGCTGATGCGATTCCCACTAATCCCACACTGGAGACTATAATCATTAAAATCAGCTTTAGAGATAACCAAGCTGTTTTAGGCCTAGGTGAACCTAGGGGAAAGAGAGGGCGGGATAGCAGCTTCAGATCGCTGCTAGTTAAGTTCCCATCATAGGCTGACGAGGGTGAGTTCAGGGAACTGTTGGGCTGGGTGTCTGTCAATGAAAAAGCCTCGGGTGAGGTTTGCTTTTTAGGATATTGACAGTTGCGGGGGGATTTAGAACTCACGGCAAAACTCCGACAAACTGTAATATTAATTGGGAAAATTAATCTATTTTGGTCCAGTATCCCCTATTATGGCAACACCTGGTTTTTTTATATGATTAATTTTCGTAATGGTGGTTCCGCCCACGGCTAAAGAAAATCTGATATATTAACCTGCGCCGTGGTTGATCATGATTGGGCTTGATTATTTGGCTTGATGGAGTTGGTGAGGAGATTTCGATGGGCGATTTGAATCATAAGACTAAACTGGGACAACCAGCACTTTATCGGATTTTAGATGCCAACTTAGACCGGGCGCGGGAGGGTATCCGAACTATTGAGGAATGGTTTAGGTTTGGCTTGGATAATTCGGAAATGGCTGCGGAGTGCAAGAATTTGCGACAGCAACTGGCACAGTGGCACAGTAATGAGTTGCGGATGTCCCGGGATACTACCACGGATGTGGGTACTCAGTTGAGTCATCCCTCGGAGGAAAACCGAGAAAGTCTCGAACAGGTGATACAGGTCAATTTTTGCCGGGTAGAGGAGGCTTTGCGAGTCCTGGAGGAATATGGTAAGGTTTACCATCCCAATATGGGGGCGGCGGTTAAGCAGATGCGCTACCGGGTCTATACCCTGGAAAGTAATTTACTCGCCTACGGACGACATCAGAAGCTACAAAGGGCGAATTTGTATTTGGTGACTTCTCCCTCGGAAAGGTTGATGTCAGTGGTAGAGGCGGCTTTACAAGGGGGATTAAAGGTGGTTCAGTATCGCGATAAGGATACTGATGATCATCAGCGTTGGAAAAATGCCCGCCAGCTTTGTCAGCTTTGCCACCGTTATAATGCCCTGTTTTTGGTTAATGACCGGGTGGATATTGCGATCGCTGTTAATGCTGATGGGGTACATTTGGGACAGCAGGATTTACCTATTGCTGTGGCTAAACAGCTTTTGGGTCCTCAAAAAATTGTCGGTAAATCAACTACTAATCCCGAAGAGATGAAATTGGCGATCGCTGAGGGGGCCGATTATATTGGGGTCGGTCCGGTTTATGCTACTCCCACTAAGCCTGATAAGCAGGCGGCGGGTTTGGAATATGTACGCCATGCGACTCGTCATGCTTCGGTTCCCTGGTTTGCGATCGGCGGCATTAATATGAACAATTTTGATGATGTTTTGATGGCTGGGGCGACTAGGGTGGCTGTGGTTCGATCTTTGATGCAGGCGGAACAACCTACTCTGGTAACTCAATATTTCCTCTCCCAGTTTACCCGTGTTCAAACTTTACGCGATCGCCAGATTGTACCCGAAAATACTCCGGCAGATTTTTCCTGACCTGCTAGGGCGCTTGCCTTAATCATCGATAATTGAGCCTTGGGGGGCGAGGTGGTTGGTAGATGCGATCATAATATCGTCCCCATATCTGTGACGGCGAGTCCTGTCTCCCATCCGGTTAAACACCATAATAGGATTTATACCAAGCCACAAATTTTTCTACTCCCACCTCTATGGGTGTACTTGGTTTAAATCCTACATCTGCTATCAATGAATCTACATTAGCATAGGTAATCGGCACATCTCCCGGCTGCATGGGAAGCAGATTTTTCTGGGCTTTTTTGCCTAAGACATTTTCCAGGACTTCAATCAAATACAGTAAATTCACCGGCTTATTATTACCGATATTATAAATTTGATAGGGTGCCGTAGTTTTAACTCCCTGAATTTCCGCTTGATTGCTTCCCGGTTGTGGAATCTTATCAATTACCCTAATTACCCCTTCCACCACATCATCAACATAGGTAAAATCTCGCTGCATATTACCATAGTTAAATACCGGAATCGCTTGGTCGGCTAAGATGGCTTTCGTAAAAATAAACATCGCCATATCAGGACGATACCAAGGACCATAAACCGTAAAAAATCGTAATCCCGTCGTGGGAATATTATACAGGTGACTGTAGCTATGAGCCATCAATTCATTAGCTTTCTTAGTCGCAGCATACAGACTAACTGGATAATCTACATAATCACCTACCGAAAAAGGTACAGTTTTATTGGAACCATAAACCGAACTAGAAGACGCAAAAACCAAGTGTGGGATTTGATGATGACGACAGCCTTCTAAAACATTGATAAACCCCACTAAATTACTATCAATATAAGCGTAGGGATTTTGCAGAGAGTAACGGACTCCGGCTTGGGCGGCGAGGTGGGCTACTGCCTCAAATTGGTGTTCGGAAAACAGTTTTTTGATGCCGACTTTATCGTATAAATCTAGTTTATAAAACGTAAATTTTTCTAAGGGGGTAAGTTGAGCGATGCGGTCTTCTTTTAAAGATACTGCATAATAATCATTGAGATTATCAATACCAATGACTGTATCCCCCCTTTTCAATAGATGTTGACACAGATGAAATCCAATAAATCCCGCCGCACCAGTTACTAATATTTTCACGGTTTGCTCTCCTCATTTATATGGGGGTATTTAGATTATTACAGATAGTCTGTGCTACTATTCGTGGGGGTTAGACAACGGATTTAACAATCAATTTATGGGGGGATTTTAGGCGATCGCATATCGTAGCCTCGATTATTTGAGGGCTAGTCAATAATTACCACAAGATACCCACCCGACTACTGTTAGGTGGGTTCGGAGTCATCAATCAGTTGAGAGTTGAAACTTGCAACCAACAATTGATTTAGTCTAAATATCCCATCAATAGATCAGGATCATCAATGTCATTAGAAGCAATGGGACGGTTCATCACCATCGAAGAAATTTGTAGTTCAGTGGCTGAAACCGGACGGTTAGCCATAGAACCAGTAGGATTTTCCGATTGAATAAAAGTTACTGAAGCTGCATGAACAGCCTTCCCAATAGGGCGTTTGGCGGTTAACATTCCCGCTATTTCAAATTGGTTGTGTCCCACCGGACGATGATTAACGATCGCCGACGGTTCTGGCGATACTTGAATTTGAGTGGGTGCTGAATTACCTTCTGTCGAACTTGATTTACTAGCCACGTCTAATTTCTCCTTGAGAGTATCTGATTCAGGTACATTATCAGCCGCTTCTGTTTCAGCTTCATCGGCTGGAGTCACTTGATTTTGAGGCTGATTATCTGTATCCTTTCTTGTATTGCTACGGGTTCGTCTACTTGTGTTCCTCCTATTTGAACTAGAAGAGTTAACCACCATAGTTAAATACCTTGTTTATCAAATGGAACTAACCCGCTGCCTCATGCTAAAATTGCCCGGGCAACTTAGTCCCTAATCTTAATTCTAGCGTTTGATGTTCCCTAATTACAGCCCCATTTGGGGGGATGCCGGGACTTAAAAATCTCACCACAGGTGTTATTATTGTAAAATCTATCCGTGCCTTTAGTAAAGAAGATTTAACAAAAAATAACTTTTTGCCATCATAAGTAATAAAAATAAACAATCCACACCTATAGCCTGTGGCCAGAGTCCCCGGCTCATCCCCCAAATCTAACGGCTCACCGGAATTCACCAAAATTCCCGAAATTCAATGGTGGTAACTCCCCTACATTAGGGGTGGCAAATCTACACTTTCATGGGGCGGGATAATTTGT
The DNA here is from genome assembly GCF_051859755.1 of Limnospira sp. NCBI lineage: Bacteria > Bacillati > Cyanobacteriota > Cyanophyceae > Oscillatoriales > Sirenicapillariaceae > Limnospira > Limnospira sp. Next base: position 73,466 of record NZ_JBIMLI010000003.1, on the reverse strand, counting down.
CAAGCTAGAATCATCAACAGATTCGATATGGTGTGGCCCAGACATGAAAAATATTGTGCAGTCCTTTTATCTCTGGTATCGGCAAACCTTGCGCCATGCGAAATATCGCTGGCTGCTAATTGGTGGGACTCTGATTTATCTGATATCGCCGATTGATATTGCGCCTGATTTTATTCCGGTGATTGGATGGATAGATGATGGTATTATTGCCACGATGCTGGTAACAGAAGTTTCTGCCTTGGTTCTGGAAAAAATAAAGAAACGCAAGGCTGATGAAAGTACCTCAGAAGTTGGGGAAGCAACTGATGTTCAAGCATCAGTGGTGGATGTAGCGGCACAGGAGTTTTAACTAAGGGCTTCGGACAGGTAATTAGCGGTCGCTTCCACAAGAGCGATCGCATTTTCGTAGACCATGCGAGTAGGTCCCAATATACCCACACTACCAATAGGCTGGGAATTTTGGCGATATTGAGCCGAGATGAGGGTGCAACTGCGGATGGGTTCGAGGGGATTTTCCGAACCAATGCGGATGTTTACCTGTTGGGAAGATTCTGGGGTAGCAAAAATGAGGGGCCAGAGTTGTTCCTGTTCATCTTCGAGCAGATGTAGAATAGTTTGGACTTGCTGAAGTTGTGAAAATTCGGGCAGTCGTAGGACTTCGGAAACACCGCTAACCTGAATCCTAGTATATTCTGGAGTTTGGTGGCGATCGCCTAAGCTCTTGAGCAACTGTTCGATAAAATTACTATATTGCTGAAAGTCTTGATCTATCTCAGTCCAGTCTAAAGTTGACAATTCAGCCAAAGCTAGTCCCCTAAGTTGGTGATTGAGAAAATTAGAGAGAATCTGTAATTCCTGTTCTAATATTTCGGTATCGTCGCCGATATCCTCAACTCCCGGGGCAATTTCCATCAAAATGGACTGGGTTTGATAGGTATGAGTCACCACAACTACCATAATTTTTCCTGAGCCCATAGGAACCAGTTGCAAATGTTGGAGCCTTTCGGTCTTGGTTTGTGGCATAGTAATCAGGGAAATATAGCCACTGAGGGTAGAAAGAATTTGGGCTGCACCTCGTAGCACAGCCTCCAAACTACAACTATCAAAATTTAGCTGTTCCCGTAGGAGTCTAGCGACTTCCTTAGCCAGAGTATCAGAGGGAGTCATCAGGCGATCGACATAAATCCTATAGCCAGAATCAGAAGGTACTCGTCCGGCGGAAGTATAAGGTTGATAGAGTAGTCCGGCTTTTTCCAAGGCTCCCATACCATTGCGGATAGTAGCGGGACTGACATTAAGATTATACTCTTGGGCTAAGGATTTTGAGCCAACAGGTTCTGCTGTCGCGATATAGTGGCGAACAGTTGCCCAGAGAATTTGTTGTTGTCGTGCGGTTAACTTGGATTGAACAAACATTGCACTAAAATTCAGTTACCGAACAATTGTTAAGATTCAAGCTCTGCACATACCTTGACACACTTTATGATAAATCGCTAGGGAATAGAAAACAGAGGGGCGAAACTTTCCGGCTACAAGTCAAGAGTTGAACACCTGACCCTTTGCCCGAAAGCCTCACCCCTAGGGGAAAGGTAGTCTAAACTGTTGGTTTCTGATTAACCTAGGGACTTACCAGCCTTTTTCAGCTTGGTCTACAACATAAGCAGCAACGTCTTCGATCTGCTTGGGAGAGAGTCGGCCATTAAATGCAGGCATGGCGTTTTTACCATTAGTGACTTGGTAAGCCACGGAGGCCACTGCATCCTCATCAAATCCTTTCAGATATTTAGCCAAATCAGACTTGCTGAGGGTTTTGTTGGCAACAATCACATTGCGTCCGCCCATGTGGCAGGCTGCACAGTTAGCAGAAAAAACAGAAGCGCCAGCGGCAGCATCTGCAGCCAAAGCGGGACGTGGCAGTGCAAAGGTCAACAGAGCCACACAGAGTAAAATAACTGACAGCAGCTTTTTCAAAATCGTTCTCCTCTTCTTTAGGTTAAACAGACAGTTAAATGTCAACGGGTTTTATTTTACCGGAGTCTGCCCACTCCAGAAAACTGATCAACTGTTTTTTGTTTAAGATAGATGGGGGTTAACAATGGTGGGACTAGGCGTAAACCTGTCGATAGTAGGCTTGGTACTCTTCGGATAGTAATGGTTCCCACCAATGGCGATGGGTAAGATACCAGCCAACGGTCTGCCGTAACCCTTCTTCTACGGTGACTAGGGGAGCCCATCCTAACTGGGTTTTTAGCTTGCTGGAATTGATCGCATAACGGCGATCGTGGCCGGGTCTATCTTTAACAAAGGTGATCAGATCCATGGAGGGTTTGACGGGTAGGTGGTGGGAGGCTAGTTCGTCCATGAACCGACACAGCATCTTCACCAGGTCTAAATTGGTTACCTCGTTATTCCCTCCAATATTATAGGTTTCTCCGGGTTTACCTCGGTGAATGACTACATCGAGGGCGCGACAGTGGTCTAGTACATATAGCCAGTCTCGCACATTTTGCCCATCTCCATATATGGGGAGGGGTTTACCCAACAGGATATTAATACACATCAGGGGGATGAGTTTTTCTGGATAGTGATAGGGGCCGTAATTATTGGAACAATTGGTGATGATGGTGGGTAGGTTGTAGGTGTGATAGTAGGCGCGCACTAGATGATCGCTACCAGCTTTTGAGGCAGAATAGGGACTGTTGGGGGTGTAGGGGGTGGTTTCGGTAAAGGGAGGATCTTCGGGGCCGAGACTGCCATATACTTCGTCTGTGGAGACGTGCAGAAAACGGTAATGATCAGGCTGTTGGTGCTGGTTCCAATAGTGTCTAAAGGCTTCTAATAGGGTTAGGGTTCCGACAACGTTGGTTTGAATGAAGGCATCGGGACCGAGAATTGAGCGATCGACATGGGACTCGGCGGCAAAGTGGGCAATGGTGTCGATCGCCTCTTCTTCTAGTAATTTGTCAATTAAAGTGCGATCGCAGATATTACCTTCGACAAACTTAAACTGTTCCCGGTCTTCTAAGGTGGCTAGGTTCTGGCGGTTTCCGGCGTAGGTGAGGGCATCTAAAACGACGATACGATCTTCTGGGTAAGCATTGCACCAGTGGTGGACAAAATTTGAACCAATGAACCCCGCCCCCCCAGTGACTAGAACCCGACGAGGATACAAATTTTCACTACTATCGTAGCTATATTGAACTGCCAAAGTGTTTTCCTCCAAACAGTCTTCTGGACTGGCGCTAACTGATCACTAAGTATATTTTGATTGATGGCAACTATTGTATCTTGAACCTAGTGGTTAACCAAAGCTGGCCAATATATCTTATTACTCGGTTATTCAATGCCTGTTGATTTATCGATGTTTTCCTGGGTCTCGGCTTCTCTTTGGCGATCGCCCATAGACTGCCACAGGGAAAAGGCCTGATTTAAATAATCTAGGGCCTGTTGTCTGTCCCCTAAAGCTAAGTGGGCTAGACCAATATTATTGAGGGTTTGCGCTTCCCCTGATAGATATCCCACGGATTGAGAAATCGATAAAGCCCGCTGGTAATACTCCAAACCACCAGAGATTTCCCCTAGGTTTACATAAACCTCACCGATCTCATTAAGTATATTAACTTTCCGATAAGGTTCCCCTATTTCGTCAAAGATAGATAGGGCTTGCTGGTAATAATCTAAGGCTGTGGTAGTTTCCTCCATGCTTAGGTGAACCTGACCAATACTTTGCAAAGTGTTAGCTTTACCAAACCCAGGGGGTAGCCTTTGTTCCTCTGGCGAATCGATTATATCCCACATTGACAGGGCTTGATTTAAATAATCCAGGGCGGGTTGATTTTCTCCTAATTCCGAGTAAGCGGAACCTATAGCGGTCATAGTGGCAGCGATCGCAAAAGAATCCCCGATTTGGTCTAATAAGGGCATCACCTCTTTAAATTTAGCGATCGCCTCCCGCAATGCGGATGGTGTTCCCTGTTTGGTCAGGAAAATAGCTTCTTGAAATAATTGGTTGGCCTGGTCCTGTGGGTTCTCCTGAGCCACCAACCTTGGTAACCGAATAGATAGGATTTCCGATGCGGAGGCGGTTAGTCCCGGTAAAACTAACCCTGCTATCAGCCCCATTGCCAAAACCCGAGTCAAATTAATCATAATTTCGTCCCCCTCCCCTATCAATTTGTTGCCATCATATCTTGACATACTCCCCTGTTTAGAAAAGGGGGGATTCTCCGGTAAAACAGCAACCGCAGGCTTAACCCGTCTCACGTCGCCTTCCCGGTGCGCCGTTGATATCCCAACCGCTTTCATGTTTTTACTGCCATTGTGATCACGGTCGATCAGGTTTGCTCAGGACGGAAAAGGCCAAAGCGCGAGTCATAAGACAGTGAAATACTCAAACCAGATTAGATGGTTGAAAGCTAGGGTGACGATCGCCACAATTATATAAACTTCAACCCTACCCCATGTCTCCAGCATAGATGGTCCGTGATTCAAAATGCTTGTGGAGACGATCTGGCGGGGGTTCAACAATTAACTTTGTTGGCTCTAGTTAAAAGTCGGTGAATTAAGAATCCCCGGTTATAATCTTTGATTTAACGAGGGAGTGTCAATTAAGATATAAGATATCCTAAAAGTTCCCATTCAGCCTGGGAGTTTGACAAGTAAGTGGTGTCAGGAGAGGAGATCTGTCAGTGAGTCAGCAAGAAATTCTTAGGTCTGCCTATCAGGGAGATCCAAAAGCGATCGCTATTTTACTCAACCAAGCCTTGAAACCTAAACAGGTGCAAGCACATCTCACTCTGGAATATAATCATCTCTATATTAGCCTAGAGTCCCCCACAATTCCCGACCAAGCTGCATCTGTCCGTGTCATTCACAAGGGATTAATGCGTCTTGAGCCTCCATCTATCTGGTGTGTTACGATCGCGGCACAATTAGGCGATGATCAGCACCCAGCTTGGATTGAGACTCTGGTACTAAAGTCGCCGCCTGTGGTGGTTAACCAGGTTAGCCCTAAAAATGCTCCGGTTTCTGACCCTAAACCTCCTCAAAAAACTAAGCGATCGCCTTCACCTAAGAATCAGAAAAAAACTCAGACTTCTGCGCCACCTAAAACCAAGAAGAAAACCAAAAAAGTGGCGACGGCTTCCCCAGTAGTATCTCAGATGGCTACTTCGGAAATTGCGCCTAATTCGGCAAGTTCGGCAACTACTAAAACCCAGAGAGTTAAAGTTGGACGGCTCAAATCTTTGTCTTTAGTGGGTTATATGACTCTGGCGATTTTGCCTTTGTCTGGGTTAATTGTCGGTGCTAAATGGGATAGAGTTTCGGCATCTTTGGCGACTATCCCACCGACTTTGGCGACAGCTTCTCAAGCGGTGCTGGAACAACTCCCCCAATTACCTAATTTCTCATTTGGATCTAATTCTGAAAATCCCCCGATGGAAGTTGATCCATTGCTAACTCAGGCAACTATTGAACAGATCCGAAATATATCTGAGTTGACTATTTCATCACTACGGAATCCCATTGACCCTGATATGCGGATTACGATTAAATCGGTGGGTGATATTATTCCGGGAAGCAATTATCCTTACAATAAATTACATCCCAACAAGCAGGTATTATTTGCAGGAGTGAAACCAGCTTTACAAGATGCTGATATAGTCTTTGGTAATTTTGAAAGTACCCTAACTAACTATCCTAATAGCGCTAAAAATGTGGGTCGTGGTATGGTGTTTGCGTTTCGGACACCGCCGGAATATGCGGCACTTTTAAGGGAGGCAGGATTTGATATTTTGAGTGTGGCGAATAATCACTCGTTTGATTTTTTTGAAACTGGCTTTAAAGATACGATCGCTAATATTGAAAAAGCGGGAATGAAGGCGGTCGGCAAAAAAGGTCAGATTGTCTATCATGAGGTGAGGGGTGTAAATGTGGCATTTATCGGCTTTAGTTATTTTAATTATCATAATAATATGAATGATTTGGAAGCGTCGCAAGCCTTGATTAAGGAAGCGGCGGAAAATGCTGATATTGTGGTGGTTTCTGTACACGCGGGGGCGGAAGGTACTAGGGCTTTACGCATTCAGAATAGAACCGAATATTTTTATGGGGAAAATCGCGGTAATAAGGTATTATTTGCACGCACAATGATTGATGCTGGGGCGGATTTGGTGTTAGGACATGGCCCCCATGTGCCGAGGGCTTTGGAATTATATAATGGTAAGTTAATTGCTTATTCTTTGGGTAATTTTTTGGGATATCGCACTTTATCAACTCGCGCGGAATTGGGATATTCTCTAGTTTTGGAAACTCAACTTGATGTCATGGGTAATTTTGTCGAGGGTAGAATTATTCCGGTTCATCTTGATGGCCAAGGGATTCCGTCTCTGGATAATTCTTTGCGGACTGTGGGGTTAATGCGACGTTTAACTAAAAGTGATTTTCCTGATACTCCTTTGGAAATTGATGCTCAGGGTAATATTTTCGTGTCTCAACCACAACCGGAAACCTCAACGGCGATCGCTCCTGAATAAAAGCTAAATTGCTAAAAGTTGGGTTTTATATTATACTACAGTCTGGCTGTTGTTTGGGAAATTGGCATAAGACTATGAACTCGGAAAATTTGGTGGTTGAACCTATTTATATTGTGGTGATTGCGTCTACGATATTCTCGATTATCTTGGGTCTGATTTTTAAGGATATGCTAGAATATCAGGTGGCAGTTTGGCGACAGGATGACCGGAAAAATAGGATTAACTATAAAACTCCTAACGCTAAGGTGGCTTATGTAGCTATGTCGGTTTGTGTGTTTGTGGCTGTGTCTTCCAGTTTGCTGGTGTTTATTCCGATTTACTGGTTGGCTACTTTGGGGGGGGCTATTGTGGTTTTTCCTACGGCTTTATTGATTTGGCTACAGTTGGGATCAATGCTGAATCTTTGGGAAGATAAAGGGGATGAGGCGATTGATTTGGATAGGTTTTTTGAAGGCGATCGCGAAAAAATTACCGGATCGAAAAGTGACCAATCATAGTTAACATAGATACTCAGTAAAAATGGGCAGAAAAGCTAAACTTAAACATCTGCGAAAGCAACAACAGGCTAATCCGACTGCGGACACCCAAAACAGTCGAGAAGTGGAGGCTGATCCGACTCATTTTGTGGATGAACTTAAACACCAGGGCTATGATCTGAAAGTGAGCGATCGCTGTCCAGAAATTCCTGAAAAAATTGTCAACCCGCAAATTTAGCACTGATGAGTCATCTAAAAGCAATCATTTTTGATGTGGATGGGACCCTCGCTGAAACGGAAAGGGATGGTCACAGATTAGCCTTTAATCAAACATTTGCTGAAGCGGGTTTAGATTGGGATTGGTCTATTGAATTATATGGGGAATTGTTGAGGGTTTCGGGGGGTAAGGAGCGTATAGATTATTATATCAAACGCTACCATCCTAATGGTCAACCCCCCAATAATTTGGATGAGTGGATCGCGAAACTTCACCAAGCTAAAACTCGCCACTATCGGGAGTTATTAGCCAAGGGAGATATTCCCCTGCGTCCTGGGGTGAAGCGATTAATCACGGAGGCTCTGGGGGAGGGGGTCAGATTGGCGATCGCTACTACCAGCGCCTTTCCTAATGCGATCGCACTTTTGGAAGAAACCTTAAACCCCCATTGGTTTGAAGTAATTGCGGCTGGAGATATTGTCCCCCACAAAAAACCCGCCCCAGATATCTATAATTATGCATTAGAAAAATTGGGTTTGACTGCATCGGATTGTCTGGCGATCGAAGACTCCCGACAGGGGTTACTGGCGGCGCGAGGAGTGGGGTTAACCACGATTATTACTGTAAATAATTATACAAAAAACGAAGATTTTGAGGGTGCTGCCTTGGTGATCAATCATTTGGGGGAACCGGATCTTTCCTGTGAAGCGATCGCCTCTACAGCCTTGAATAGCGGTTATATCACCCTAGATTTATTAAGACATATCCACCAAATATCAACAGGTGTTATATAATAGCGACCAGTTTAATCGAAATATCCCTGGTGGCTTTGTAATTGGCAAGTTCTATGTCAGATTTTCCCATTGACCCCAATCTTTATTTGTTGCTGAGTGGCCACTGTTTGATTGGAGGGGTAGCGGCGGCGATCGCCTTCCAAAAAGGTCGTCGCCTCGGTGTTTGGTTAATTTTAGGACTAATAGGAGGGACGGCGGCTTTAGTCGCATCACTACTACTGAAACCAACTAAACCTAGTTAATAGCTATAACTAATCAACTTAACAGTAAGGCATCTGAAGCCCTCCCCAAGCATTTCATCTATTTATTAATGGGGTAATTAAGTCATGCTGAAAAGCCTTTGGAGTCTATTTTCTTTCCAACAAGGTAGCCTGCGCCAAAGAATTTTTAGGGGTTATCTGATTCCCTTAGTCCTATTTTTAATAGTTGCTGGCTTGGTCTATTTTATCGGTGTTCAGCCTGTCCAACAACAAATCAAAAATGTGGACAAAATTTATGGGGAAATTGAAGAGGTTAATAATCTAGCATTTAGCATTGTAGCAATGCAGCGGGCGGCTAGGGGCTATATTTTAGGTAGAGACTTGAGAGAGTTGGAGGAGTACGAAGAATGGGATACCCTCTTTTATGAACAATCGGAAAATTTGCGTAGTAGAATTCAAGAAACGGAACAGCGCCAAACATTAAATCGGATAATTAATATTGGTGATCAGGTTAATGAGTTCGATCGCCGTTTGATTTCCTACGTCCAATTAGGAAGACCAGAAAAAGTGACTGAGGTCTTACAACAAGCCGAAAATCAAGCCATTACAGAACAGTTAGAACAATTGGTGAGAGGTTTTGAGGCGACCAAGCGACAGCAACTTAATGACCAACAAAATCGGCAAATTAACCTATTAAGATGGCTGACAATTTTAATATTTGGCAGTACAGCCATTGGTGCGGTAGTTATCCTAACTATTGGCTTGGGAATTTCGGCTACTATTGACCGCGAAACGGCGCAAATTTCTAACTCTTCTAAGGAAATTACTAGCGCATTGGAGGAACAGGAACGCAGCTTAGGAGTTCAGGCGAGTTCAGTTAATGAAACTACGACGACTATTGATGAGTTAAATGCGGCAGTCCAGAACTCTACAGAACAGGCGAAAATTGCTACTGATGAAGCTCATCGCGCTTTGCTTTTGTCGGAAAAAGGTAGTGCGGCGGTTCAACAAACTTTGGATAGAATGGAAACACTGCGACAAACAGTAGAAGCGATCGCTAATCGTAGCCTAGAATTAAGTGAGAAATCCCTACAGATTAATAATATTGCTCAGTCAGTGAGTAACCTAGCTTATCAAACCAATTTACTAGCCTTAAATGCTTCTGTGGAAGCGGTGCGCGCGGGACAACAGGGGTTGGGTTTTGGGGTGGTGGCGGTGGAAATCCGTAAATTAGCCGATCGCAGTAAACAGTCAGCCGCAGAAATTAATACCCTGGTTTTGGATATTCAAAATGCTATTAACACCACGGTAAAAGTCACCGAATCAGGCAAATTAAGCGTTAGTGAAAGTGTGAAATCTGCTCACAATATGTCTAGTTCTTTTGCGGGTGTATCCCAAGCATTTCATCAGGTGTATCTCAATAATCAAACTATTGCGAGAACCGCAGAACAGCAATTACTGGCTCTACAGCAGGTCAGCGAAGCCATGAATAGTCTTAATCAGGTTGCTCGTGAAAATGCGGAGAGTATTGCCTTGTTAAGAACCAATACTCAACGACTCAATGAATCTCTGATTAATTTACGGTAAAATTTAGAGTAAATCTATCATGAAAACTCCTAATAAATTCAGCAAATACCTTGACAGAATCCCGCAAATGTGCTATAAATGTGGTCGATTTCATGATGTAAATTCGGACAGTCAGGATTTATCGGTCAATCTCAGCGACGCGGTAACTAAGGGATTAAATCATCCCCGAATGTTGTCTAAAAACTCCATCAGACGGCGACAGTTTTTGTTAGGACTAGCAGGGACATCAGCTTTGGGAGTTCTCAGCAATTGTGCGGCATCTCCAGACGCCAACTCTCAAGGTAATTCGTCGGGTGTTATGCTGGAAAAAACTCAGCTAAGAATTGGTTTTTTGCCGATCGCCTGTGCTACGCCTATTCTGATTTGTGAATCTTTAAACCTCTATGAAAAATATGGTTTAGATGTAGAACTGGTGAAAATGAATAGCTGGGAGCAAATCCGAGAGAGTGCGATCGCCGGAGAACTTGACGCTTATCATATGCTCTCCCCCATGCCGATCGCCATTAGTTTAGGGTTAGAATCTCGTCGATTTCCCATCAGACTTGCTAGTATTGAAAACATCAATGGTAGTGCGATTACGGTAGCCATCAAACATCGAGAAAAAGTCAAAACCGCCGAAGATTTTAAAGGATTTAGGATTGCTATTCCTTTCAATCACTCAATGCACAATCTCCTACTCAGGTATTATCTGGCTAATAGCAAAGTTCACCCAGATCGGGATGTAGAATTAGTGGTTACACCGCCGCCCAATATGCTGAACAGGTTAAGAAGTGGCGAAATTGATGCTATAGTGGCTCCTGAACCTTTTAACCAAATAGCAATTAATCAAGGTCTGGGTTTTATTCATCTTTTAACTAGAGACCTGTGGCCGGGTCATCCCTGCTGTTCTTTCACTACTTCTCAGGAATGGATCGACCGTTATCCTAACACCTTCCGTGCTATAAATAAAGCAATCATTGAGGGTTCCTATTATGCCAGCCAAAGTCAGAACCGCACAGACGTAGCGCGGCGACTAGCACAGTTACAATATCTGGATGCGTCGGAAGATGTGCTGCGACAGGTAATGACCGGACAGTTTGTTAACCGCTTAGGTGAATCTCTGAATATTCCCGATCGCATTGATTTTGACCCTTACCCGTGGAAAAGTTTTTCCTACTGGATTACTTCACAATTTGAACGCTGGGGATATGCTCCCATGGGAAGCCTTAATCATGAAGCGATCGCCGCCAATATTTTTCTAACTGGACTCGCACGCCAAATGGCTAAACAGTTAGGTCAGCAACCCCCTACCATCACCCTCCGCTATGAATCCTTAAAATTTGATACTTTCGACCCCAGTGAACCGGAAAACTATGCCATACAACAGATTGAAAAGTTTGGTTTTTAATGGCAATTGACCCACCAGAAAAGGGTAGCGTCAGAAATCCTGAATCATCATGAATATATGAGGGGGGAAGACTGACGCACC
>NZ_JBIMLI010000003.1:41658-62091 GCF_051859755.1 Limnospira sp. | reverse complement strand
ACCAGAAATTTGTAGGGTGTGTCAGAAATCCTGAATCATCATGAATATATGAGGGGGGAAGACTGACGCACCAGAAATTTGTAGGGTGTGTCAGAAATCCTGAATCATCATGAATATATGAGGGGGGAAGACTGACGCACCAGAAATCAAGTTAAGAATACTTATTTGTTAAGGCATCTCGCGCTTGTTCGCGGTCATCAAAATGCACTTTTTCCGTGCCAATAATTTGATAATCTTCGTGACCTTTCCCAGCAATTAAGACACCATCGCCGGGTTGAGCCTCGTCGATAGCGGTGCGAATAGCTTTAGCCCGATCGCCAATTACTATAGGTTTAACATCAGCCGGAATTCCCGCGAGAATATCTTGCAAAATGCGGTCAGGATCTTCGGTGCGGGGATTATCGGATGTGACTACGGCTAAATCGGATAAATCTGCCGCAATTTTACCCATTTTCGGGCGTTTAGTGCGATCGCGATCGCCCCCACACCCAAACACGCAAATCATCCGACCGGGAATAAACGGACGGGAGGCTTTCAGTAGATTTTCCAAACTATCAGGAGTATGGGCATAATCAACAATGACCGTAATATCCTGCTCTGGGGAAAGCTGGACCCTTTCCATGCGACCAGGAACGCCGCCAAAGGCTGGTAGAGAGTCCACCATAGCCGACAAATCCAAACCGAGGGCTAAACCCGCCCCCAGGGCTGCCAATAGGTTAGAGAGGTTATATTGACCGACTAAGGGTAGGGAAAATGAAGCCGATCCCATGGGGGTATGGAGAACTCCCTTAATACCTGTGGGTTGATAAACGAGGCTATCTGCCCATATATCGGCGCTGGGGTCACTGACGCTATAACTCCAAAAGCGATCGCTCCCCAACCGTGCCATCAACTTTTTACCATAGTCATCATCAGCATTAATAATCGCCTTACCCTGGAGATAATCATCACTAAATAGCAACGCTTTCGCCTCAAAGTAATCATCCATGGTGGGATGATAGTCTAGGTGGTCCTGAGTCAAATTAGTAAATACTGCCACCCGAAACGGACACCCCAAAACCCGGCCCTGGTGTAAAGCATGGGAGCTAACTTCCATGACCCCAAATTGGCAGCCTGCACCTACTGCGTCAGCTAATTGGTGTTGAAGTTCCACCGCAAAGGGGGTAGTATGAACAGCGACTTCTTGAAACCCCGGCCAACGGGTGTAAAGGGTTCCCAGTAAGGCTGTAGGTTGGTCAAGGTTGCTGAGGAGAAATTCGATCAGGTGAGTGGTGGTGGTTTTGCCATTGGTTCCGGTCACCCCCACTAATTTGAGGGTTTGGGCGGGATGGTTATAAAATGCTGTGGCTATCTCAGCGCAGGCTGTGGTCATGTCGGCGGCGGGAATGACACAGGGAATGGTATCAGAGTCTGTCTCTGGTGGGGTATTGCTGGCTGCGGACTGGGAAACTATGGCGGCTACCGCACCGGAGGCGATCGCACTTGGCCAAAAATCCCCTCCATCAACTCTTGTTCCCGGCATTCCTAAAAACAGATCCCCTGGCTTACAGGCGTGGGAGTTAGTCGCCAAGCCTGTGATTTCCATGTCTAAGGCGGGGTGATACTCTGGGGGTAGTAAGTTGGGGTTGAGTAAATCTTTGAGTTTCACGGGTCAAACTTCTGCCAATTTGATGATTATTGTTAATCTAATGTTTTACCAATATTTTTGTAGGATTTGTTCCAACTGGTAGGCGGAAATACGGGGAGATGGTCTGGGGATGGGTTCTTCGGTCAGGCTGCGATCGCCACATTTATACAGGACTGGGACTTCGTATTGATAGAGTGCATACCAGTCGGGTCGGGTGGTGATGTCCCTAACTTCCAGGTCAAACTGACAGGGACTATTGCTATCTGCTTGAATTTCTTCCAGTTTCTCCTGGAGGTTTTCGCACAAATGACAGCCAGGTTTACTATAAAGTATGAGTTTCATTGAGGACTAAAGTTCCGGGTTCAATCTATTTATTGGGGTTAGTTATCGAAGATGATAGTTAACTGGCAACTCGTTGGATATCTCCGGTGGGAATAGAGGCGATTAGTCGGCGGGTATATTCCTGTTGAGGATGGCGATAAATCTCCTCTGAGTCTCCGATTTCCTCGATTTTGCCTTGGTTCATGACTACAATGCGATCGCTCATAAATTTAACCACACTCAAATCATGGGAGATAAAGATATATGTTAGCTCAAACTCCCTTTGTAGCTCCCTCAGCAGGTTTAACACCTGGGCTTGTACAGAAACATCCAAAGCTGACACCGACTCGTCACAGATGATAAATTTGGGGTTTAAAGCCAGAGACCTAGCAATACAAATCCGTTGTCTTTGTCCTCCCGAAAACTCGTGGGGATAGCGTCTCATAAAATCCGGGTTCAGTCCGACTCTTTCTAATAAATAAGCAGTGCGATCGCGCCTTTGTTTATAGTTCCCGACCGAGTGAATTAACAGGGGTTCCATCACCGCATCCCCAATGGTTAAACGGGGGTCAAGGGAACTAAACGGGTCTTGGAACACAATTTGCATCTCCCGCCGCACCCACTTCATTTTTTGCTGAAATTCCCGGCGTTGGCGATAGTCTTTTAAACGATTAATCCAAGGACCAGAAGGCTGATAATTTGTAATATCTTCCCCAGCAAAAATCACCCGACCGCTATGGGGGAGAATCAGTTGTAAAATCGCCCTAGATAGGGTACTTTTCCCGCAGCCAGACTCTCCCACCAATCCTAATGTTTCTCCGGGGAATACATCAAAAGACACATCATCAACTGCCATAAATAGTCTTTGAGTACCTCCTAACACCCCAGGAATTTTAAATCCTACTCGCAAATTTTGCACCGATAACAACGGCGAATTATCCGGGTTGCTGGGAACCTTCTCGGCTGTCTCCCGCGTCTCATTAGCGAGGTTTTCCTGAGAGTCAATGCCTCTAATTTTTGTGCCAGATTCCGTGCTGACAACTTCCATAAAATCCGCAATCGTGGGCAGTTTTGCCCCCCGTCGGGTTTCCAATGTGGGACGACAAGCCAGCAATCCCTTGGTGTAGGGATGTTGGGGGTTATTAAACAGTTGATGAATCGGGTTTAATTCCACGATTTTACCCTGATACATCACCGCGACTGTATCGGCAATTTCGGCAATAACTCCGAAATCGTGGGTAATGAAAATTATCGACATTCCTCGGCGATCGCGTAATTCTCGCAGCAGGTCTAAAATAGTCGCTTGTACTGTCACATCCAAAGCCGTCGTCGGTTCATCAGCAATCAATAATGTGGGATTGCAGGAAATAGCCATCGCAATCATTACCCGTTGCAGTTGCCCCCCAGAGAGTTCGTGAGGATAGCGATCGAGAAATGCTCGTTTTTGGTCATTTATCCGAGTTTGCCACTCCCGCTGTGAGGGTGGGTTATTAATATCATCATGATTCGGGGGAGTTTCTAACTGTAGTTGCTTGAGGATTTGCTCATCACTAGGTAACAGTTTGACTTCCTGCAATAAACTCGTCGCTTTCCATAATCCTTCACGGGGGGTAATATCCTGATGCTGTCGGATAGCTTCTATCAGTTGAAAACCAATCGTATAAACCGGGTTGAGGGAACTCATCGGTTCCTGAAATATCATAGAGATTTCACCGCCGCGAAATTGCTGCTTTTGAGATTCTGGCAGTTGTAGTAAATCGATCGCTCCTTCTGTGCTATCATTGTTGTGATCAGCTTCATCCGCCTGGGGGTTTCCTGGCCGAAACCAGATTTCTCCCCCCACTTGAGATGTAGCCGGGGACAGCAACCCCATAATTGCTAAAGACGTGACAGATTTTCCTGACCCGGACTCCCCAACAATTCCTAGGGTCTGTCCGGGTTTGACCTGAAAGGAAATCTGATCGACCGCGCGCGTGATTCTCTGGTCAGATTTAAACTGAACCTGTAGGTTTTTGACATCAAGGACAAAATCTGGCATAGCTAGGGGGAGTTTTCAGGACTTGCGGGAAATTTCCCCGATTTTAGCAGAATTGTTAAGAACTCTCACCGAACCCCATCATAAAGCACCGATTAGGGTAAAATAAATGCCGATTGTTCAGCCCAGGTGAAGATGCTCCCATGATTTCGAGTAACGACTTTCGCACAGGTGTCAGTATTGAATTAGACGGAACTGTGTGGCGGGTGGTAGAATTCCTCCACGTTAAGCCAGGAAAGGGTTCCGCCTTTGTCCGCACCAAACTAAAAAACGCACAGACGGGTAACGTCATGGAACGGACATTCCGGGCTGGGGAGACAGTTCCCCAGGCGAACCTGGAGAAAAAGACCATGCAACATACCTATAAAGATGGTGATGATTATGTGTTCATGGACATGGACACCTTCGAGGAAGCTCACCTAACTCCTGATCAGATTGGTAATGGGGTTAAATACCTGATCGAAGGTATGGAAGTTAATGTACTCTACTGGAATGACCAAGTGCTAGAGGTGGAACTTCCCAACTCCGTTAGCCTAGAAGTGACGGAAACAGATCCAGGAGTTAAAGGCGATACCGCGACGGGTGGCACGAAACCAGCTACCCTACAAACAGGCGCAACTGTGATGGTTCCTCTGTTTATTTCTGTGGGTGAGCGTATTCGCATCGATACCCGCAACGATAGTTATCAGGGTCGCGATTAATGCTTCCAGTGTTAACCAAATTTCTGGGTAACATGATATGGGCGATCGCCCATAATTTTCGACAATGTTATTTTTAGGGAGATATACCAACTGTGCAACTAGATCTCAACCAGCTTCGAGAACTGCTGGCTGACATCGATAAAACTAATATTTCCGAACTGACGCTCAAAAGTAGTGATTTTGAGTTGATGGTACGCAAAGGTGGCAGTTCTATCGATCGCCCTCTATCTTCTGTTGATGTCGCCCTCAGTGGTGGGTTTCCTAGTGCGGAGTTGGTGTCGCCTCCAGGGACGGTTTCTACTGGCGATCGCTTATCAGAATCAACCGCCACCAGCACCCAGACTACTGCCGCCACAGGAAAGGTCTCTAGTCCGGTTGACGCTAAATGGGTAGAGGTAACATCCCCCATGGTGGGAACTTTTTACCGTTCTCCGGCTCCTGATGAGCCGCCATTTGTGGATAATGGCGATCGAGTCACTAACGGTCAAACTGTCTGTATCATCGAAGCCATGAAGCTGATGAATGAAATTGAGGCTGAGGTTTCTGGTCAAGTTATGGAAATTTTGGTAGCTAATGGCGCACCTGTGGAATATGGACAACCCCTGATGCGAATCGACCCCGACAATTAATAATTAATAATTAATAATTAATAATTATCATCCTCGTAGGGTGAGTCAGAGGGATCACCTATCGGGTGAACGGCACAGAGGTCAAGAAACCCGGTTTCTCAAAGAAACCGGGTTTCTCATGGGCAGAAAATTGACGGCGGAACCCACCCCGACAATGAATAATTATCGCCGTGGTCAAGAAACCCGGTTTCTCAAATAAACCGGGTTTCTCATGATAAAGGGTGGGAGGCGCGCCCCGACAATGAATAATTATCGCCGTGGTCAAGAAACCCGGTTTCTCAAATAAACCGGGTTTCTCATGGGCAGAAAATTGACAGCGGAACCCACCCCGACAATTATTAATTATTAATTATTAATTATTAAGGTTTGGGGTTCGGTGAAAATCATGGCGATCGCTTTTTCGTAGTAGGCTGCCTCATTGATAAAAATCGGCCAGACGGGGGTTTCTCCCTGGTAATAAATGGTGGTTCCGTCAAACTGTAAAAACATCGGATCGCCCGGGTTTAGCTGTTGATAATCCCTCCCCTGTAGTTGTGGGTGAATCATGGCGGCGAGTTCCCCCGTCGCCGTGCGGGGATAGTCTATCTGTTTGATAAACTGGTATATGGTGAGAGTGCGATCGCTGTGGATAATCTCCCCCCGATTATACTTTTCTATGTAGTCTAAAATCGCATAAATCACCTTTTCCGCTTTCAGAAATAATGCCGCATCTAACATCCCTGGCGCAATGGGTCCGACTTCGATGGAAAATCCGTAATTAGACAAAGATTTGAGGGAGGGGTTTGCCGGTTCCGATTCAGATTCGATCCAACTGTAGATATTTATTTCGGGAAAAATGCTTTTTAAATAGGCGGTAACTTGGCGATTAAAAGCATTATTTTTTACCCAAATTAAGGTTAATCCCATGTGGGCGGTGCTGCTGTGTAAATCAATGATGGTATCAACAGGAGATGGGCTTTGGGGTCCCCACTGGCTGGCTATCCATTGCGATCGCTGAATTTCATAAATATCAGAATTGGGATGTTCTAAATCTTCCCGCCGAAAACAGCGGTTTAAATCACGATCAACATAGCGACGATTAATTTCCCAGGCGCGGGGATTAGCTAATAGTGTGAAAGTCTCAAAATTAGAACGCCGCAATAATTCAGGCGATCGCTCAAATTTCTTAATCAAATAAACTCCCGTCCATTCATTGCCATGAGTGCCACCCACAATGGCAACTCGTTTGATTTTACCATGATTTTCTGCTGTTAATCCCATGAGATATTATGCCCAATTAATCAATTGATGATGGATAGTTAATAAGTTGGCTGACCGGGAACACCCCAAACCGGACAACCTCCATCAATTAAACAATCTCCGAAAAGTTGCCAGTGGGGCGGTATCCTGGAAATACCTGCCCTAACTGAGAAGCAGTTAACCCAAACTGAGAAGTTAAAATCGGGCTAATCACATCTCGAAAATCCGTCGTCACAGCCAGATCCCGTCCCTCGTATAACTCGGAGTCAGACAAACCTGGCCAACTCCCATAAACGCGACCACCACGCACGGAACCACCCAAAACCCATAAAACATTACCACGTCCGTGATCAGTGCCGCCATTGCCATTTTCTCGCACTGTGCGACCAAATTCTGACATCACCACAATAGTGGTATTGCTATAAACGGAACCCAGCCTATCCACTAGCGCCACCAAGCCCTCCCCTAACCTTTCCAGACGGTTCGCCATTAACCCCCGACTTGAACCCTGGTTAACATGGGTATCCCATCCCCCAACATCGAGAAATGCTAATCTAATCTGTGGGTCACGCACTACCAAAGTCGCTAATTGTTGAGCATTCCCAGCTAAACCAGCAGGTAGAGGCGCACCATTATTCGCGGCGACCATTTCCGCCTCTAATTCCCTAATGAGTTGATCGCGGGCGCTTCTACCTTCCTGATAAGCCACGCTGAGGGGGTCATTATTGGCATAGAGTCGGTCAAAGGTGGCTCGCACCTGATCGCGATCTATGGGCATTTGGCGGGAGGCATTGCGACCTAGGGAGATATTGCTAACTGGCTGAGAACCTGATAGAATGGCAGATATCGACTGACCGACACTCACCGCATCTACGGGGTTTTGTCCTGGTAACAAGCCCAGTAGGCGGTTCATCCAACCGTCGGGGGTTCTTTTATTTCCTGGTGTACCCACTTCCATATAGTGTTGAGCCTCAAAGTGAGACCGGGTGGGGTCAGGAGAACCGCAGGCGTGAACAAAAGCTAAACTTCCTTGGTTCCATAGCGGAAGCAGGGAGTTTAGGCTGGGGTGTAAGCCAAAGTGTTGGTCTAGCTTAATTGCGCCTCCCTCCTGTTGGGGTCGGGGAATGGCGATCGCTGGTCTAGCCTGATAATAGTCACTGTCGCCATAGGGGACAACTACATTTAATCCGTCAATTCCTCCCCGCAAAAATAGGACGATTAACCTTTTGGGGTTAGGGGTGGTGGCGGCACTTCTGGCGATCCAACCGTAGCTTCCTAATGTGGCGATCGTGGCGGCGCACAATTGAGCGCCAAAAGTTAAAAATTGTCGTCTTCGCATATTGACGGCTTCCTATCTATCGGCTGATTAATTTCCCACACTGCTATTTTAAGTTAAGTTTTCCCGGTTGTGGGAAAATCAACCGCAAGTCTAGTCTGGTTAATGAGGCTGATAGGGAAATTGGCTTAGTCTTTGCTGATTAATTTCCCATACTGCTATTTTAAGTTAAGTTTTCCCGGTTGTGGGAAAATCAACCGCAAGTCTAGTCTGGTTAATGAGGCTGATAGGGAAATTGGCTTAGTCTTTACCGCCATTGCTGTTTGTACCTAATACTTACTTAGATGTATGTGGGTGGGGTACTTACCGGATTATATCATACTCCTAAATCAAAGGTAAGACTATCTCAAATTCGGTGCCGATACCGGGGGTGGAAAGGAGATGCAAACAACCACCATGTTTCTCGTAAATAATTTGATGACTAATTGCTAGTCCTAAACCTGTACCTTTTTCGGCGGACTTGGTAGTGAAAAAGTTATCGAAAATCCGGTTTTGGATTTCTTTGGGGATACCAGGGCCATTGTCGGTAATCCGAATCACAATATATTGGCTATTCGGTGTTAATGGGTCTTCTGATGATTCTGTATTTTGGGGATATTCTGGGTTATTTTTTGGGGGAATTATGAGCGATCGCAATTGGGAAGGACAACTATCCGCTACATGGGTGGAAATCCAGATTTTGGCAGTATTATGGCTATGATTGGCGGTTTCTTCTAAAGCATCGATCGCATTAGCCAACAGATTCATAAATACTTGACTAAGCAGCCCAGAATAACCCAAAAACTTGGGTAAATTCCCATAGCTTTTAATGACATCAATCCCAACTTTTAGGCGGTTTTTTAGAATAATTAGGGTACTGTCTAAACATTCATGAATATCTGTCTCCCGCCTTTGTTTATTCTCCATGTGGGAAAAGGTGCGTAAACTGTTGACTAGGTGCTTCAACTGTTCAGAAGAAACTTGAATACTTTTGAGCATTTGCAAGCCATCATTTTTGAGGAATTCCCAATCAATATCTTCTTTTAACTCTTCAATACTTGGTCGGGGAGTAATTAATTCCTGTTCGTAGGCGTTAATTAACTGCATAATATCTTCATAATACTGAGTTAAACAGTGAGTATTTCCGACAATGCAGCCTACAGGATTACGGATTTCGTGAGCCACTCCCGCGACCATTTGACCTAGACTTGCTAACTTTTCAGTTTGCATTAATTGGGACTGGGTTTGTTCTTGTAATAATTCGGTGGCTAGTTGATGAATAAAAGACTGAAAAATCAATAGTTGTTGGGTATCTAATAGCCGATAATCAGTCTCGGAAATTTGCACAATAATTGGCTCATAAATTTGTTCAGGCGATCGCATAATAGCCAGCCGTGCTGCATCAACTATCAGAGTATCTCCGGGAAGTATTAATAACTCCACCTGAGACAATTTATAGAGGGCTCGAATAGACCTAGGTAAAAACAGTTCCCGACCATAAGGACGACTGAGATGCTCCAAAAAACGCCGCCGGGAAATCATGCCAATAAACTGGCTATCATGGTTTAAAATAACTCCGGGGATAGTGGGGTTAGTTTCAAACATTTTCGCCAACACCATTCCCACTTGATCTAGATCTACTTGAAAGTCATACAGAGACAATTCTTGTAGGGTAGACTCTAAGCGCAAATTGCTACGTGAAAACACCGATGCAGACCGAGGGGTGCAATCTTCAATACAAACGTTCATGACTAATTTTTTCAACCTAACTCATTGTACGATGTTTTGCGGTTAACCTTCTGTAGATGCTAGTCTCCATTTATCAGTCTATCATGGTTTAATGCTCTGACCAGGAATTTAGCCAAAATTAACCATATCTTAATTAATGTTTAACCTTATATGGGCTAGTTATGGCATTGATTATATGTACCGTAAATTTCCTTGATCCCAGATAAGGAATTGACTAATCTTATGGGTTGTATATGTAATTAACAACCCCGTCGGAGAGGGGGGCAGAACCCGCGCCTACATGATATCCGTCGCCTTCACCCCAACCTCTGTCTCAAATAGTCAGATAGGGCGAGGGAAGTTTAGATGTACATCGCCAATGGCTATATAATTAGAAAAGACAGTATATATATCAAGGTATCTAACCCATGGACTTTGCATCAGAAGACCGTGCTATGTCTTTAAGTCCTGATGAGTATAGCTTACTAACAGATCTGTATCAATTAACAATGACAGCCTGTTATGTGGGGGAAGGAATTGAGAATAAACCCGCCAGTTTTGAACTGTTCACCAGAAAGTTACCGGATCACTTTGGTTACTTAATAGCTATGGGTTTAACCCAGGCATTAGACTATTTGGCAAACCTCAAGTTTAACTCATCTCAAATTGAACAACTGCAATCATTGGGAATTTTCAGCCATGTTAATAATCGCTTTTGGTCGGTGTTAGCCGAAGCCAAATTTAGCGGGAATGTGTGGGCTGTCCCGGAAGGTACGGCGGTATTTGCGAATGAACCAATCTTGCGAATTGAGGCTCCTTTATGGCAAGCTCAAATTGTAGAAACTTACCTTTTAAATACCATAAATTATCAAACTTTAATTGCTACCAAAGCAGCCAGAATGCGCGATGCAGCGGGACCTGATGCGAAATTATTGGAGTTTGGAACTCGGCGGGCTTTTAGTCCCCAAGCATCTTTGTGGGCGGCGCGGGCGGCTTTGGGGGCGGGTTTTGATGGTACTTCTAATGTGTTGGCGGCTTTGAAATTAGGTAGAAAACCAAGGGGAACAATGGCTCATGCTTTGGTAATGGCGATCGCTGCTATTGATGAAAATGAAGATGCGGCTTTTGAGGCTTTTCACCATTATTTCCCCGGCGCACCTTTGTTAATTGATACCTATGACACGGTGAAAGCAGCACAACGGTTAGCTGAACAGGTCAAAGCTGGAAAAATTCAGGTGCAGGGGGTAAGATTAGACTCTGGAGATATGGTAGAATTATCTAAACAAGTGCGATCGCTATTACCAGAGGTGGAAATTTTTGCTAGTGGGGATATTGACGAGGTAGAAATTGCTCGTTTAAAAGGGGCTGAGGCTCCTATTAATGGCTACGGAATTGGGACTAAACTGGTGAGTGGAACTCCGGTTAATGGAGTTTATAAGCTGGTAGAAATTGATGGTATTCCGGTGATGAAAGAGTCTAGTAGTAAGGTGACTTATCCGGGACGTAAGCAAATTTATCGGCTCATGGAAGGGGGTAAAATGAAAGGCGATCGCCTCTGTTTAATGGACGAAAGCGAGAGTATTAATCCATCATCTATCGGCTTATTGCAATTGGTCATGAAAGACGGAAAACTGGTCAATCAGCCAGAGCCTTTAGCCGCCATTGCTGAACGCACCGCCGCCTCGGTTGCCAGTCTTCCCCCAGAATATCGTAGGTTTGATCATCCGATTTTCCCGACCCTTGAAATTTCCGAAGAATTGGCAAATTTGAGGCAAAAAGTTAGCAAGTCAATTGAGGTAAAATAATGCAATATTCTCCAGTTTTGTCTGGTTTAATGGGAGTCTGTGTAGGCGATGCTCTGGGAGTTCCGGTAGAATTTAATAGCCGCAGTGATTGTCAAGAAAAACCGATAACAACTATGGTCGGCTATGGTACTTACCATCAACCCGCAGGAACTTGGTCTGATGATAGTTCTCTGACTTTTTGTTTGGCTGAAAGTCTCTGTAATGGCTATAATTTGCATGAGATAGCTAAGGCTTTTTGTAAGTGGATGTATGAGGGTTACTGGACACCTTATGGTAATGCGTTTGATATTGGTGGGACTACTTACAGGGCGATTAGTAGATTGCGTGAAGGGGTGGAACCTATAGCAGCAGGAGGAACAGATATTCGTGATAATGGGAATGGCTCGTTAATGCGAATTTTACCTTTGGCTTATGGTTATAATTCCCTGGAATTTCCCGAATTAATTAAACGGGTTCACGACTGTTCTCGCCTTACCCATGGTCATCCGCGATCGCAAATGGCTTGTGGTATTTACATTAGTATTGCTGTGGGTTTATTACAGGGTATGGATATTAAAACCGCCTATATTGAAGGACTTAAAGCGGTTAAAGCTATTTATACTAAACCACCCTTTAAGTCTGAATTATCAGAGTTGAAACGAGTGTGGACTGGTGAAATTAAAAGTTTACCGGAAAATGCGATCGCCTCTGATGGTTATGTAGTTCATACCTTAGAAGCATCTCTGTGGTGTCTATTAAAGACTTCTTCCTATGCTGAAGCTGTCCTAACAGCAGTTAATTTAGGTTCTGATACCGATACGACTGGCGCGGTTACAGGAGGTCTAGCAGGGATTTATTATGGTTTTGAACAAATACCTTCCGAGTGGGTCAAGGCGATCGCGCGTCGAGAGGATATCATCGATTTAGCTAACCGTCTAGCTAAAGCCACAGAAAATAGTTAATTTTTGAGTCAAATAACCCTAGAGATTTAACCCATTTTTGGGGTTAATTAACCGGGGAGGTGGTTGGGTAACTAGATGAATGGTCAATCATCTAATTGGCTTAATGAATTGAGGATGGATAATCCAGGCGCATTAATAACCCTAACACCTGGGGGTAAACTGACCAAATCCGAAAAATAGCCCCCTTCATTTATCGCAATCAAAAACATAACTAAAGCATTCTTATTTTTTGAGGCGTTATAGAGATAGTTAGCCGCCTCAACTATAGTCTCATGATTACGTTGAACCCTAACCGGAATAGGACAACCATTAACATCAGACCTAAGAATTGCATCAATTCCTTTATTTCTGTGAACCACAGCAAAATCTAATCCCCATAGTAGTCCTAACACACTTTCATCAACATTTTTGTAAGAATCGCGACCTTTAGTGAGTAGATTAGAATTAGTTTTAATCGGGTCACTCAAACGTTTTTTAGTTAATTCGACAGCATCAGTAGATATATCAATTCCCACAGAATTTCGTCCGAGTAAACTAGCCGCCACCAAAGTGGTACCGCTACCACAGAAAGGATCTAAAATCAAATCACCTTCATTGGTAGCTATCTTAATAATTTGTTCCAGTAAAAGCAGCGGTTTTTGGGTAGGATAACCGACCCTTTCTTTAGCTTTAGGATTCAAATAGGGTATTTCCCAAACATCACTAAGAGGAACCCCTTTCTTACCGCCACTAGGGATAATATTACCATCTAGGTCTTTGTCATAAATAGACTTGCCATATTCATCTCGTTTTCGGCGCTGGAGAATTTGATCTACGTTGGTAGTTTCCGAATATTCG
The DNA here is from genome assembly GCF_051859755.1 of Limnospira sp. Taxonomy (NCBI): domain Bacteria; kingdom Bacillati; phylum Cyanobacteriota; class Cyanophyceae; order Oscillatoriales; family Sirenicapillariaceae; genus Limnospira; species Limnospira sp. The sequence continues at coordinate 48,913 of NZ_JBIMLI010000003.1, read as the reverse complement.
CCATAAATAAAATTAAATGTATAATCATCAGATTTGGTATAGTAAAAAATAGTTTGATGTGCTGGTAGCAAGGCTTTCTGGGAATTAGACCAGCGTTTATAGTGCCAAATAATTTCAGAGCGAAACATTTGCGGACTAAAAACATCATCCAACAACAATCTAATCAGGTGTGAAGCATGGCGATCGCAATGAACAAAAATAGACCCAGATGGCGACAAAATTCGCCACATTTCTTGCAAACGTTGATAGATAAAATTCCCATATTCTTGATGAGAAGACCACAAATCTTGAAAAGAAAACTCTTTGCGGCTATCTCTAGTTGTTAATTTATGGGTTTTTTGCGAAAAAAATGGCGGGTCAAGATAGATTAAATCAATGCTATCTTTCTCCCAAGTGCTGATGATATTAAGGCAATCACCTTGATAAACTAATGCACTCATAGTTAATTACTCAATATTTTCTAGAAACAGTAAGGGCGGGTTATGCGAGACTGCTCAACCCACCCTAGTAGCTTAATCTGCTAACTTAATCTGCTAATTGTTCAGGGAAATTATGGCTTTTCCTTCTCCAAACTTTGGACAGACTCAATGAGCGATCGCACTGTTTTAGTTCCCTCAGAAGGTTCAAAACCAAACGGAAACTTACCCCGTAAAAGCATCCGAACACCCAAAGGACCAATACTGAGAATACCTCGGACATCTCGTAAGTAGTTACCCACAACCATTAAGCCAAATTTACGCTCATCAACCCATCCCCCTTGCTTCACCAGTTCAACCATAACCTTACGGTGGCGCACAGGACGACTATCAGATGGCTGCTTACGTTCTAATATTTCATGCTTAATCTTACCAATTTGGTCCATAGGAGCCACCTCCATCGGACAAACTGTATTGCAGTTGTAGCAACGGGTACAGCCCCAAACTCCCTGAATATCCTGGTTATACTGTTCTAAACGTTCCTCAGTGCGTGCGTCACGAGAATCAGCAACCATTCTCTGAGCCTTAGCCAGGGCGTGAGGACCGACAAAAGCCGGGTTAACCTCTTTGGCATTGCATTCAGAATAACAAGCGCCACAGAGGATACAATTGCCATTTTGATTCAAACTTTCCCTTTCTTCGGGAGTCTGGAGAAACTCCCGCTCAGGAATTTTACGCGCCTGTGTACTAACATAAGGTTCCACCGCTTCCAGGTTATCCCAGAATTGGGTCATATCCACCACTAGGTCTTTGATTACAGGCATATTACCCATGGGCGCAATGGTTAATACAGGAATCTCATCGCCGCCTGTATAACTTGAATTAGCAGCAGCAATGTCTTGTAGGCGTTTGACTTCACTGGCCACATTTTCTTTACAAGCTAGGGCGGCGCGACCATTAATCCTCATTGAACAACTACCGCAGATGGTATTTCGGCAGTTTTTGCGAAAGGCTAAAGTGCCGTCAAGTTCCCATTTGATCCGATTTAGACTATCTAAAATAGTAGTAGCTGGATCAACATCTAGCTGATAACTTTGCACTTGCGGCGCGCTTGAAGCAGTTTGCCGGATAATATTAAATTGAACTTTCATTTGCTCAAACCAAGGTCTGTCCCTATTATAAATCAGGTTTCGTCTTCATACTCAACCCAGGAATTGGCTGTTTCGGAAACCATGACTTTTAGCTGTACTCCCTCTGGGACTCGCTTTTTGGTTTCATCATAGATAAATTTGGCAATCATTTCGGCGGTGGTTTCGTAGTTGGGGGGTAATATTTCATTGAGAAGACCGTGATCAAGTCCGCCTTTGCTGACATCTTTCTTGGCCCATCGCAGGCTGCGGAAATCGGCAACCATCACCGGGTGGGGACAAAATTCGGATCCGTGCAGTTGGTTTGATGTGGCTTCTACTCGGACTTTATAGGTGTGTCCGTGGAGGCGACCACAGGGGCCGTTGTAATCTTTGATATAGTGGGCGCTATCGAATGTAAATTCGGTTGTTAGTTTCCATTTAGACATGGGTGGCTGACCTGTGGTTTTGGTAACTGTTGACAATTAGCAAAAAATTGGGATGACTGATACGGGAAGATTAATTTTAGTAACTGGTCCGGTGCGATCGGGTAAAAGTGAGTGGGCGGAAAATTGGGCGGAAAATTACGCTAGAAATTACCGCAAGTCGGTGATTTATATAGCCACATCTGGTTTTGATGATGACGATCGCGAATGGTGCGATCGCATTCAAAAACATCGCGATCGTCGCCCTTCCGATTGGACAACTTTAGAGGTTCCCATCACATTATCAACTACTTTAGCATCTGTGGCAACGGCGGATAATTGTATTTTAGTAGATTCTCTGGGGACTTGGTTGGCTAATTTATTGGACTGGGAAGAATCACAATGGGAACAGGCGGTTACGGAGTTATTACAGGTTTTATTAACCGTCACTGGACCCGTGATTTTAGTGGCTGAGGAAGTCGGTTGGGGGTTGGTTCCCCCTTATCCCTTGGGCCGCCTTTTTCGCGATCGGCTAGGGGGTTTAGTCCGACTGCTGGGGACTCATGCTGATTCCGTTTATTTAGTTACTGGGGGTTATGCGTTAGACTTAACTCGCTTAGGTGTCAAAATATCCCCTGATTAATAACTAAAGTCTCTTGAATTTTTGCACTTCCGCGAAATCTTTTTCCAAATTCCGTTGGCTAGATTGATATTGGTCTTTTTGCATCCGCAACTCTAACTGATGTTTTTCGCTATTTAGTAAATAAGCATTATAGCACTCATTAACCGCCTCTAAATCATCTCTAATTCTTCTTTCCTCCTGTTCTAAAGCATAGCCCATATTTTGGACAATATTATTGCTGATATTTTTAATGAAAGATTGATAATAGCTATTCATATCTTTCTTGAGTTTTTCAGTATTATCTTGAATTTTCGCGGTTTTATCTTGATGATAAGATATCAGCGTAGTCACCATAAAAATAGGTAACAAGATCGCCACTATCCTACCTTTGACATCCCCACCCGCTGGAATAAATAAACTACCCATCAGCATAATAGTTCCCACGCCAGATATTACCTGACCTTTCAGATTTTTAAATAAATAACCGAACAAACTCGGTTGTTTATATCGACTCTCAAAAGTTGGTTCAATCACAGAAGCCTGTAATATGCTTCTAAAATCTATATCTTCTGGGGGGTGAAATAGGGATTCCGACCATGATAAATTAGGCACAAAGTTCAGGATATCATAGATACGTTTTAGCAGCCCATTTAAACCATCACCGCCATAAAAATTACCAATTCTTTGCCATTCTTCAGAAGACCATTTGATCAACTCTGTTTGACAAACATGAATGGCTTTTAAGTGCAGATAGTGACCCGTAGCATTAGGATTATCTCCTGCTTGTAGTCGGACATATAAATATGCGCCCCGCTGGACTCCGCTGGATTTTAAATCATCAGTAAACTGCTGAATTTTATAGAATAAACTACTTTTCCGAAACTCATCTAATAAATTATTTTTTGATTGATTGAGGTCATTTTTAAGCATTCGGAAAAACTTATCTTTCTCATCTCCAGCTTTTTTTAAAGCCTTTTTCATATCATCTTTTAAATCATTAGCCTGTAAAAGACTAAGCTGTGCTTCCATTTGTTGACAACTCTGTTTAACTGCCTCAATTTCTCGTTCTAAAACCTGTTCGATCGCCTCTAGTTTTTCAAGAATATTTTGGCTGAAGCGTTTTAATAATAATTTTTCTCCCTGATTGGCTGCCAGTTTTTCTAAAAAATCATAATGTTTATCTAGTTTCTGCTTCACTTCTGCTTCAATATCTCCGGGATTATATGCTGCCAAATCTCCTGGCAAATCGATTACCTCAACGCCAGGATATTCGGTATTTAAACTGTTATATATATCCTCAAATTTTTGACAGTCTAAAATTACAAATATATGCTCTATTTGGTTTTTAATTGCTTGCTGAATTGCCGACTTATGACTCTCTATATGCTGTTCCTCATCAATGATTATATATAGTATATCCGCATCAGTTAACGCCTTGGCGCTGGCTCCATTGCTGATTGATGAATTAACTGGCTGTGATGCTTGTAGATGTAAAGCAATACAGCCTGTAATTGGTATTGCAGAACCCAAAAAAATCGACTCATCAGCAGTTAATAAATGATGATTGTCTAGCGGCGTATTATTAATAAAACTGCCATTGGTACTGTTCAGATCGTTAATTTCCCAGCCGCGAATATTACCGTTAACAATGGGTTTAATTTCCGCGTGTTTGTTACTAATTAAATGATACTCATTGGGAATTTTTACCCGACAACTACGATGGCGACCCACTTGGATAATCTCATGTTCCGAAAGAGGATAACGCTGGATTTCTGACCCGCTTAATCCATCAACAATAATTAATTCTGGAGATAACTGGGGTTGGGTTTGGCTGATTACCTGAGTTTCCCATTCATAGGATTCTAACAAATTAGGGCGATCGCTTAATAGATTGTCAAAACTCTCGCCTATCTCCGGGGAACTACTAACAATTTTACCTCTCAGTTTTCCGCTGTTTAACTCAGACTCTAGCTGTTCCAGGGTTTGGGCAATTTCCAGATAAGCCGGGTCTCGGTCACTTCTCAACCCCAAAAATCTGTGAATTTCCTGTATTCTAGTCGCGATTTTATCAGTTTTTAAAGACATAATCGAATCCCCAAAACTTAACTTTAATTTAGCCTATTACCACAGCAGAGGACCTTCTACCTGCTCAGGAATTGCTGATGGTGTTGCTGGAGGTGGTGGAACATCTCCCGTGGTTGCGGGTGGCTGATTGGTTTGTTCTGGCTGTGGCTGATTGGTTTGTTCTGGCTGTGGCTGTGGCTGCGGCTGTGGCTGTGGCTGCGGCTGTGGCTGTGGCTGTGGCTCTGGCTGTGGCTGTGGCTGATTGGTTTGTCGTTGCGCTTCTTGCTTGGCGGCTTCTGCTTCTCGCTTGGCGGCTTCTGCTTCTCGCTTGGCGGCTTCCGCTAGTCTCCTCGCTTCTGCTGCTTCCGCATTCAGCCTTTCTTGGCGCTGTTGTTCCGCAATGCGTCTTTCTTCCTCCCGTTTCTGATCATTAGCGCGATCGATAATTGGTTGCACTTTTTGTTTCCAATATTCGCTATCTTGTCGCGGTGATTCCCCCAATAATGCTACCCTTTCCGTTTCTGCGATCGCCTCCCTCCAAGCCTCTCGGTTCAACGCCTGTCTCGCATTTTCTAGGTAATTCTCATTCCGATTCCACTCCTGCTCCCATTGGGAAAGTTCTTGCTTAACTCTGGCGGCGTTGGGACTCGTTTCGGGGATAGCTTCAGCAATTTTTACCGCCTGCTGATAATTACCTTGGCGATATTGTTCCTGCGCTAATTCCTCCATCCGTTGAGATGCTTGCTTAAAGAAATTTTGCGCTTCTGAGTAGGAAGAAGTATTTTCGGGAACCTGTAAAGCCATATCGATCGCACCCCGCCAAGAACCCGCTTCCGCTAAACTATTCGCCTGTTTCATTAACACCGCCGCATGACCATCCTCACAACTTTTTAACAGTCTTGTTAACTCGGATTTTAATACAGGTGTCATCCCGGTAGTTGTCGGTTCTATGGTTAATGCCGTTTTACAAGTCTCATAAGACTCCTGGGATGCTACCATATTACCCTGTTGATGATAACTAGCTCCCTGGTCTAGTGCTTGTTCCGCCTCCGCGATCGCATTTCTGATCGGTGCAGCAGCCTGCCATTTATACACCCAAAATCCTCCCCATCCCAAGCCGATCATTAATACCACTCCACCCAACCAGGGTAATGCTTTCTTAACCGGAGAAACTGGCGGCGGTGGTGGCGGTTCCGGTGGTGGTGGCGGTAGTTCTAACCCTCCCGACACTGGCTGGGTTCCAGCGGCGATCGCTGTGACTTTAAAATCTATATTTCCTAACTGAATATGGCTGCCATTATTTAGGGGTTCCTCACCCACAGGTAGCAATTTACCATCTACAATTGGCGGGTTACTTTCCCGTAGCGATCGTAGATAAAATTGGTGATTCTCTGGACTAAAAAAAATTTCGATATGTAGACCGGATACCGTCTGATCCACGCACACTAAATCACAGCGACTCCCATCTCTACCTATACGGAAAACTCCCGGATGTTTGCTGGGTTGGTTGGCTCGAATACTGGCGCTATTCAACCTTCCCTCTTCTGCCCACTCTAAGGTTAGTTCAGCCATGAATCTGCCGCCTGCTATTATACTGGAAACTCTCTACTCCATTTTAGTAGATATTCCCTGGATTGGGTTAATCTTTTAACATTTTGTAAATCTTAGATACACCAAATTTTGATCTGATTGTCTTCACTACCACTAGCTAGATTTTGTCCATCGGGACTAATGGCGATCGCTCCTACTTGCCAACTATAACCGGAAATAGTGCGGATTTCTGTCTGCGTTTCCCATTGCCAAACTTTCACCGTTTTATCATCAATTCCAGCAATTAAAATTTTGCCATCTGGACTAAACATCAGAGCATTAATCGCCGTTTTACCACCCTCAATAGTCAAAATTTCCTCCCCTGTTTTTACCTGCCATAGTTTAATGGTTTTATCTCCACTACCACTGGCGATAATTTCACTATTAGGACTGATGGATAAGGCAGTTATAGCTAATCTGTGTCCTGATATATTGAGCGTTTCTAAACCAGTTTCGCGGCTCCATAATTTCACGGTTTTATCACCACCGCCACTGGCGATAATTTCACCATTCGGCGCAAAAGCAATAGCATTAACTGCCATTTTATGACCCGCTAAGGATTGGATTTCTTCTCCTGTATTAATATCCCAAAGTTTGATGGTTTTATCTTGGCTACCACTAGCTATAATTTGACCGTCGGGACTGAAAGCAACCGCATTAACTCCTGATCTGTGTCCCTCAAATGTGCGGATCTCTTCTCCATTACTCAGGTTCCAAAGTTTAACGGTTTTGTCAGCACTCGCACTGGCTAACATTTTACCATCTCCACTGAAAGCAACCGATCGCACAGAGTTAGAATGTCCCCCTAAAGTTCGGATATCCGCTTCTGGGTTCAGAGTCCACAAACTTCGACCCGGTGCTGATATTTCCCCTGCTTGTATCCCGAAAATCTTACTCTGACTCTTTTCGTCTTCCCCTTCTGACTCCGCTACAGGTTCGGGTTCTGACTCCGCTACAGGTTCGGGTTCTGACTCCGCTACAGGTTCGGGTTCCGACTCCGCTACAGGTTCG
>NZ_JBIMLI010000003.1:0-41562 GCF_051859755.1 Limnospira sp. | reverse complement strand
CGGGGTTCTGACTCAATTATCGGTTCGGGTTCTGACTCAATTATCGGTTCGGGTTCTGACTCAATTATCGGTTCGGGTTCTGACTCAATTATCGGTTCGGGTTCTGACTCAATTATCGGTTCCGCAATGGGTGGGAGAGAATTATCAGAAGTTGGCGGCTGAGGCTTGGTTTGATATTCAAATACAAATTCGGGTCCATCCTCACTAAGTTTAATGCGATCGCCTGCTTGGAGGGGATGATTTACCGCCATACGCACACCATTAATAAAAGTGCCATTGACACTATTAAGATCCTCAATTTCCCACAGTTCTACAGAACCTTCTAATACTGGCTTAATTTTGGCGTGATACCGCGATACCATTGTATATTGAAGAGAATCAACTACAATATGAGCATCTTTACCACGACCCAAAATAACTTCTTTAGCCGCAGATAAATCATACTGAAACACAGGATGATCTGGTTTTTTATTACCGGGAATACACAATTTAATGACAGCACATTTGTTTAGGTTAGATTCAGACATATCGACTAATCCAATCAACTATTATAATAATTTTTGGGGGGTTATGTTTGGGGGGGTTATGCACAATATAGGGTGTCCGCTCCCTGATTAAGTTAAGTTATCTGAATATATTATGATCGATTTTGCCTCCCTCGTCAATTCTAAAAAAAACCTAAATTTTCCGACCAAAACTCGATAAATATGGTAATGAAACAAACCCGCCCTGATTTATATAAAAAATTGTAACGTAATTGTGGGCATCTCAGTGTGAGTTAGCATATAATAAAAGCACGGCAATTTTCTCAACCCATCCCCATCATTAAATTGGGAGGACGTTAGTATGGCAGATATTGCAACCATTGAAGATTTAATCGAACAGAATGAGGCGAGAACCCAAGCCTTATCTGAAGAAGTAGATCGAGCTATGATCAGTGTCACTCTGGTTGAGCAGTTTCTGACAGCGATCGATAATAACTTAACCGTCGCTGGCGACACCGCTAAGGCTCAATTTGAAACGATGCTCGCTGCTCTCAACAGCACGGACGAAGCCATAGAGAGTGAACTAGAAACGGCGAAAGAAAACCTCAGCAGTCTCCAGGAAAAAATTAGCGAAGTTGATGAAAAAGTAGAATCTACTTTAGCGGAGATTAAAGCTAAGTTAGATGAGTTAAAAAGCCACGCAGCCGAGATATTATCAGATTTAGAGTCGGAGGCTGAGTCAACAAATTCGGGGTTATTGGAACTTTCCCAACAGGTGGAAACATCAGAGGCGGAAACCCAGACCCAAAGTGAAACGGCTAAAGCTAATGTGGAGGAATTTCGCAATAAAATAGAACAATTGCAGGAGGGTTTTAATAGTCAAAAAAACAGCCTTTTTGAGCAATTCGAGGCTTTACAAGGTGAAATTCAGGCTAAAATTGAACAAATTGCCTCGGATTTTGAGACATTGCGATCGGAAAGCAATAACCAAAAATCCGAGATGGAAAATGCCTTAGACACGGCTTCGGAAGACGCTATCAATACGATAACTAATAAATTTGTGGATGAGGCGAAAAGTCAGCTTTTAGGAAGTGCAGAATCTCTGAGTGAGGCTCTCAGTGCTTTAGGAGAAGCTGGAGAGAAATCCGAGGAAATGTTAGACGGACAATTGGGGGATATTATCGATAATATTAATAATGTGGTGGACGCGGTGCGACCGGTTTTAGATGTGTTGTCAAGAGTTAGAGATTTATTAGGTTAATTTTAGGGAGTTAAGACCATGGCGATCGCTGAAGATTTTGGTCAATCATTAGAAGAATCGGCTGAGAATTTAACCAACTTGTTAAATGTCTTAGATCAAGCCTATGATCAACTTGATCAACTCTGTGAACAATTGGAAGGGGAGAGTGACGACCTGGAAGAAACCCCAGAAATTGTCGAAACCTCATTTTCTAATTTGGTGGAAACCCTAGAAACTGAAGAGTCTAATGTTACCTCGGCTCAAGAGGAGTTGATTTCGGCCTTAGAAGAACTACTACAAAGTATTTCTGATGCTGAAGGTAGCCTAGATGAAACCTCAGCCAATATCGAAGAAAATTACAGCACATTTGAATCTGAGTTAGATAATGATATCGCGGAAATGGATGGGGATATGGATGAAACCAAATCCACATTTGAGGAACTCAAAGACAGCTTCGAGCAACTAACAGAAGCGATAAATCAAGCCATGGAAACCACTATCGGGGTGTTTGAAACCTTGGGTGATGCGATATCGGATCTTGAGGAACGAGTGACAACCAATCAGGAAGAAACAGAAGGTAATTTTGAGGGTTTAGTTACGGAAATTTCCGATAATCATAGGGACTCGTTAGAATCATTGTTGGGAAACTTTAGCCAATTTTTGGCTCAAGATAAATTATCAGAAATTACTGATGATTTTAGTAATTTTAAGGGGGTTTTGACGGATGTATATAACACCCTTGGTAGTCAAGCGGCGGCAGTAGCCGATAATCTTCAAGAAAGGGGAAGCGCAATTTTTGAGAATGTCAAAGATTATGCTGAGGACTCGCTCAAGGACAATTTAGAGGATTCCTTTAAAGATGCTATTGATGATGTGGTCTCGGATATGATTCAAGAGGTAGGAGAAAATATGGTTATGATGAAAGTGGGAGCGACCGTTACTTCATCACTAACTCCGATTTTACCGCAAATTGTAGCAGCTAAGGTCGCCACCGGAACTATCAAACAAGTTTTGAGTTTGGGAGGCATTTTATCTTGAGTTTGACGGTTGAATGCTGCTTGTGCTTATTCAAATATTAAGGAAAAGTGACAATGGAAGAAGTTTATAATTCTTTGGCTCAAATGTCTTCGGTAGCACCGGATAAATTAAATAGTTTAATTGGGGGAGCTACAGAAATTAAAGATGCGGTGCGTGTCCTCGAGTCTAATGTTGAAGAAAAACAGGGTTTAATTGAGGCTTTGATGGAGCAAATAGCTGATGCTTTGAATGAATTTCAGCAGGAGGTTGGGGAACAACAAACGGAAATAGAAAGTGAGGTTGAGGAAACTAATAATATTGCGGAAAGTTGGCAAGAAATTATCAGTGATGCTCAACAACAATTAAGCTCGGAAATGCAGACGGCTCAGGAAAAATTAATCGCTCTGAAAGAGGAGTTGGAGTCGGGTAATGATGAGATTAATAATGCGGGAGAAGAAGCACAAAATAGCCTGACTGAATTACAGGCAAAGTTGCAGGAGGGTCAACAGCGACTTCTGGATGCTCAAGAAAACCTGAGTGATGCTATTCAAGTTTTGCGAGATAAAATTGAGGAGGCAAAAAATAGCGCTCAGGAACAGGTAGAAGAGTTAAATGATCAGGTGAATGAGGCTGAGGAGGAAGTGAGCGATCGCCTGGAAGAAATGGGTAATAGTTTTACGGAAATTCAGGGAGAATTTGAAACTAAAATCGGTGAAATTACCAGTGACATTATTGAGTCAAAAATTGATGAATTACTGGATGAGTTACAGGAGAAAATCGAAACGGAGTTAAAAGAATTGACTGATTCTGCGGTGTCTGAGGTGAGAGAAACCCTTGACAACATAATGGATAAACTCAGGGGTGCGAAAGATGATGCGGCTAGTCATAGACAAGTAATTAGTCCGCTAATCGAACAGTTAGAGGACTTTATTCAACCTATGGAACTTTTAGTAGACTCGGTGCGAAATTTGGCGAGTAAAGTTGGGGTTTCTTTTGGTTAAATCACCCTAAATATATGGGAATCAGCAGAATTTGATATTACGGAAATTAGGAGTTAGAAATGACTTTAGAACAAGCAGCCAATGAAGTGGTTTTAAAGATGACTCAATTTTTAGAAAAAATTGACTTGGAAGAGGACCGCATTGATAATTCTCGCCAACAGTTAGAAACGATAACGGAAGAAGTGGAAACTGACTGGTCAAGCCTACAAGAACGCGCTGAGGAACTGTTAGAAAAAATAGCGACCGGGAGGGAAGAGTTGGCGGCGGAACGGGAAGCGGTTAGTAATGAACTTGGGGAATTACGGTCAAAAATTGAAGCAGCACAGGAAGAAGTTAATCAAGAATTAGAAGAGACTCAAGCTGCTTTATCTGATTTTTATAACCGAGTTGAAGCGGTTACGCCAGAGTTGGTTGAGGTGATTAACCAGGTAGGAGAATCGTTTAATGCTCTGACGCAAAAGGCGGGGGAACTGAGTACAGAACAGGAACAAAACTTATCGGAAACTCAAGAGTTTATAGCTGAAGAGGTGAAAAGTGATATCGAAACTCACCAGTCAGAAATTGAGGAACGGAGTGGCGATTTTGAAACTTTTATCGGGACAACTATTCCTGAACTGAAAGATGTGTTGAGCGAATTTACGCAACAGGTTAATGAAATTGTTGAGGGGGTAACAGACAAGGTACAAAACTTACAGGAAGTGGCGGAAAAAACGGCTGAAGATACAATTGAGGAAATTACGGAATCTCAACAGGGTAGAATTGAGGAGTTGTTGGATGCTGCTAACCGTTTAAAGGATATGATGGAACAAATTAGTAATATCATCGACCAAACCAGTGATACGGTGGTGACGACTAAAGATACTATGGTTGATGCAGCAGATACTACTAGCACCGGTTTAAATGCGGCGATCGGTATTTTTGATGACCTCAAAAGTATTTTAGGAGGGATTTTGTAATTATTGATAACTGCTGCTGATGACTGGGTGAAATCATGGTTAAATATTGGCGATCGCCATTAGGGTACACTCCCAGACTAAGCGAGGTTGAACGTAAGCCAGCAGATGTTTTCTCGCCTGTTCTAACTGGTGAAGTAATCCGGGAATGGCTAGGCTATTGTTACCGTTAACCCCCGGATTATGGTATTGTTCCCAATAGGAATGTTGCAGATAATCCACTAACCATAACTGAGCCTGAGTGTCAAGAGAGCGGCTAATTTCTGCGGCTAATTCGAGAGATTCTCGTAAACTTTGGGGGAGTTTTTTCACTTTGGCTAATAGTTCCGGTGGAATAGTTTGTAATTGTTCCCAACAGGCGATCGCTTGTCCGGGACTACCCTGCGCCATTGCCATGATCTCAGCATGACGGCAAATTTCACCATAACCCTTTTGAGTTAATATCTGAATTATATCAGTATTTGACAGTCTAAAAAAAGGGATTTTGGCACAGCGAGAAACCAAGGTAGATAACAATGAATCCACACTGGGAGCAATTAAAATTAACACGGATTTACCCGGTTCCTCTAGGGTTTTTAATAAACCATTAGCCGCTCCCTCAGCCATAGTTTCCGCCGCCTCTAAAACCACCACAGACCGCAGAGACTCCAAAGCTGGACGGCTGACAAACTGACTAATTTCTCGGACTTGATCAAGGCGAATTTGTGGCGGTGCGCGACGTTTGAGACCAGAGGCGGCGGCTTCGGCTGCTGACAGCAATTTTCCTTGGTGTAAATAGGTGGGTTCTACCCAAAGTAAATCGGGATGATTTCTCATCTTAACTCGATGTTTAATAGATTGTTTGTGTGCGTCTTCCTCGGATGAATTTAGCAGATTTTTGCGACCTTTCTGCAATAATAATTCAATAAAATATTGAGCGGCTAAACTACGACCTACTCCGGGTATCCCGACGAATAAATAAGCGGGAGCGATCCGATTTTGGGCAATAACTCGGCTCAGAAGTTCGATCGCTTGAGGTTGTCCAATTAAATCGCTAAACGCATCCATAATTATTTGAGATTAACCCCCATTCTAGGAGTTTTTGGTTGAGTATATTTTGGATTTGTTGGGTAACACGATCGCGATCGCCATTTCCATCAATAGGGACAATCCGCTGGGGATACATTTTGGCTAGAGTCGCAAATCCCTCAGCAACCCGATAGTGAAATTCTAGATCAGCCTGTTCAATGCGATCGACTTTTTTTCTGGCTTTAATCCGGGTCAGTCCTGCTTCTACAGGAACATTTAACCACAGAGTCAAGTCCGGCACAACACCCCCAGTCGCGATCTGGTTAATTTGATGAATTTGCTGCAAATCTAGTCCCCGACCATATCCCTGATAAGCTAGGGTAGAGTCGGTAAAGCGATCGCATAAAATAATCGTCCCCTGGTCTAACAGCGGTTTAATCAGAGTTTCGATATGTTGTGCGCGGTCCGCCGCATATAATAATAACTCACTGCGATCGCTCAGAGGTTCCCTGATATCATGGTGAAGTAGTAAATCCCGCAAATGCTGACCTAACTGGGTTCCCCCCGGTTCCCGCGTCACTTGAACCCCCCGTTGGTGGAGTTTCCCCCCGGAAGAATGGTTTAACGACAAGCGATCGGCTAACCACGGCTGAATTTGCTGTATTTGCGTAGTTTTACCGCATCCTTCTATACCTTCAAATACAATTAGTTTTCCCGCCATTTTTGTATTTAGAACCTCCCTAGATCTGATTCAGTCATCGCATATTATGGCAGTTTCGTTAATCAAAATCCGAAAATTTGAGCAAATCTGGTGGGGAGTTTTTACTAAGCCACACCCGAAGCGCTATAATAATCCCGGCTTAATCACCCATCTCTAGGGTTTTGTACCAGAAATGCCAGTTTCTCTGTCAGGGAACCATAAAAACAGTTAGTCAATATAGCACTACAGCTTGTTCACCAGTCGCTTAATACATTGCCCTCACCCTAAATCCCTCTCCCAGAGAGGGAGAGGGACTTTGAGAGGTGATCAGATGATTTCTGAACAGGCTGTAACCTGCTTATTGGTATTAATTAAACTTGGAAATTATCGGGAGTTTTTCGATGGCTCGTTATACGGCTTTTTTTGTGATTGCTATCAATATTGAAGATGCCAGAGAAATATTAATAGATATTATGGAATCTTGCAACCTTGATCTGATTTATCAAACCCCCAGTTCACTTATTGCTAGGGAGGCGATCGGTCAAGTTTCCATATCTCAATTAGTCACCTTAGAGGTAGTATTTGATACAGCCACCTCCACAGACACAGAAATCAAAATGACTGTGGTTTTAAAAAATGAAGAATTACCCCTACAACCCGATAATCACTGTCGCCAAATGTTTGAATTGGTCAGCGAAATGATTATCAACCATCGCCAGTGGGTATTACTAGAAAGCATGACACTCTAGTCATTTTCATTTCAGTTAATTTGCACACAAAAAAGCGCCCCCCAATTCGGGAGACGCTTTTTTTTACATACAAATTAGCTACAAATTAGCCGATGTTAGGAGCAACTAAATTGACCGGTTTAGACTCAGTAGAAGCCAAATCTAACGGGAAGTTGTGAACGTTACGTTCGTGCATAGCTTCAATGCCTAAATTAGCGCGATTAATCACATCAGCCCAAGTATTTAGGACTTGACCCTGGGAATCTAAAACCGAGTGGTTAAAATTAAACCCATTCAGGTTGAAAGCAAAACAAGCTACTGCTAAAGATGCAAACCAGATGCCAACAACAGGCCATGCACCTAAGAAAAAGTGTAAAGCGCGACTGTTGTTAAAAGAAGCATACTGGAAAATCAAACGACCAAAGTAACCGTGAGCAGCTACAATGTTATAAGTTTCTTCTTCTTGTCCAAAGCGATAACCCCGGTTTTGGCTTTCAATTTCAGTGGTTTCACGTACTAAAGAAGATGTCACCAGAGAACCGTGCATAGCTGAGAAAAGAGCGCCACCAAAGACACCAGCTACTCCCAGCATATGGAAGGGGTGCATTAAAACATTATGCTCTGCTTGCAGCACTAACATAAAGTTAAATGTGCCAGAAATCCCCAGCGGTAAACCATCAGAAAAAGAACCTTGACCGATAGAATAAACTAACAGTACCGCCGTCGCAGCAGCTACAGGAGCGCTATAAGCAACAGCAATCCAAGGACGCATTCCTAACCGATAAGACAGTTCCCACTCACGACCCATATAGCAAAAAATGCCGATTAGGAAGTGGAAAACAATCAACTGGTAGGGGCCGCCGTTATAAAGCCATTCATCAATATTTGCCGCTTCCCAGATGGGATAAAAGTGCAACCCAATCGCATTAGAACTGGGTACAACAGCGGCGGTGATGATGTTATTGCCGTACAACAGAGAACCGGAAACGGGTTCGCGGATGCCGTCAATATCCACAGGAGGTGCAGCTACAAAAGCTAACACAAAACAGATGGTGGCAGTTAGCAAGGTAGGGATCATCACAATACCAAACCAACCTACATAAAGGCGGTTATTGGTAGATGTTACCCAAGTGCAAAACTGTTCCCAAACATTGAGATTTTCCCGTTGCTGTAAGGTAGTGGTCATATCAAATATGATTGCGTTATTGAGTTTTCGAGGTACATATCCGGTAGTTGTTTTTCTACCGTGTCTGTAATATCTCACACTTAACTCATATATGTCAAAAGTTTTATAACTATTTAGTTATATATTTAATCTGATAAAACTGATGATAGCTATAAGTTTTGCTTATAAATTGCCCTAAATCCCTAAACTCACGCCACTGCGTCGGATATCCCCAGTTCCTAAAATAGTCCCATCAGCATTAGTGGCGACTCCATTAACTCCACCAAAAAACATATTCCGTTCCCCCCATTGGACAATTTCGCTATGGTCCGCAAGTTGCAGATGATTAATCTCGGTTTGATTAAAACCGGGTTCGATATCAAAACGATAATTCTCCCAATGGACACGGGGACGATTAACGGCGGCGGCTAAGGACATCCCAAAATCGAGATAATTGGAGATTACTTGCAAAATGGCGGTGCGAATACGATTAGACCCGCCAGACCCGATCACCATCTCTAAACGATCGCCATCTAAAATCAAAGTAGGAGCCATCATCGAGGATAGTCGCACATTTTCCCGCCACTCGTGGAAGCCGTGGGGGTTCAAATCTTCCTCACCCAACATATTATTAATCATAATCCCGGTCCCCGGAATCATATAACCCGACCCCTCCCCGTTAGAAGTAGTAACACTAGCCGCATTCCCCTCACTATCCACAACACTAATATGAGTGGTACTCCCCCACTTATTCACGGTCTCCTGTAATTCTTGTAGATAGGGTTGTAGATGTTCTGGGGACAGGAACTCAGCAGCCATATTCTGTTCATGAAGGCGATCGTCAAACCCCTGTTTTCTAACAGTATTAGTTAATCTCATTACATCCGCTAACATACGGAGATGCCGACAACTACCAAACTCCAGATTAGCAACTTCAATTCCCGACAGCAGTTCCAACCCCAAGCCAATGAGCGTTCCCCCGGAACTCGGAGGCGGATTAGTCAAAATCTGTTTTCCCCGATAACCAATTCTTAACGGTTGGCGTTCAATCACCCGATACCGTCTCAAATCTTCCTCAGTCAAATAGCCACCCCCCTGCTGACAATCAGCCACCAATTGCCGAGCAATTTCCCCCTGATAAAACTCCTCAAATCCCTGTTGCACCAGATATTCCAGAGTATTCGCTAGATTTTTCATAACTATTCGTTCACCAGCTTGGAGAATCGAGCCTTGGGGAGCATAAATTTCCCGACCTTCCGGGGAACTCAATAAAATGGACGAGAGAATCGGGTTAAAAGTATAGGCTTGGAAAGTATTAATTTCTAAACCATTTTTAGCCAAATTAATCGCGGGTTCAGCCACTACCTTTAAAGGCAGTTTTCCTAGGGTCTGGTGAACCTTAAACACCCCAGCCGCCACACCCGGAACGGCCATAGAACCCAAACCAATATGAAATTCCTGAACACTGCCACCAAAATTGACATCAACCGGGTAAAAATCTACTTGACTTTTTGATTGTTTAATGCTTGGTGTTTGTGTAAAGAAATCAAATAAAATATTCTGATTGGTGTGGGTGTGAGCCAACAGGAAACCTCCCCCACCTAGGGAAGTTAACCCCGGTTCAGCCACACAAGCAGCCAGCATGGACGCGACGGCTGCATCAAAAGCATTACCCCCCAGGGGGAACATTGCTAACCCAGCCAGTGCGGTTTCTTGATGGCCGGCTGCGACGACACCATTTAGTTTCTGCATATTTGAGGAACTTCTGATCTACAAAATAATTCAAAATAATTATGCTGTGTTATAGCCTGATCCTGTTCGGATTCTTAGAATTATGGGGCAGGTGTTGGCTATGTCTAAATACAATTTCCCCTGAGTGAGGGGTGATTAATGCTTGTTGCTACTTGGAGACGCGGATATATGAATTCTTGGCTGGCTTCTGTCTATAATCCCATGAGCCGAAAAGGGTTACAAACACTTTTGGTCGGTATTTTCGCGGTGTTTGGAGTCCTTAGCGGAGTGGTCCCGGACTTGTTATCCCCTACAGGTCGGTCAGGGACTTTCGCTCACGCACAGCAAAGCCCTAATATTACTGATGATGAAATTCGCAATTATGCCCGTGCCGTTTTATTGATTGAACCTAGGCGCAAACAGGCCTATGATGAGATTAGGGGAATTGCAGGGGGTACGGTTCCAGAGGTGATCTGTAGCGATCGCCGCCGTATTAATAGCTTGAATCGAGATTTAAGGGCGATCGCCGTTAATTATTGCAATCTGGCTAAAGATTTTATTGAACAGCACAATCTAACCATTAATCGATTTAACGAGATTACTCGATTACAACAAGATAACCCACAACTGCAACGGCAAATTCAGGCAGAGTTACTTCGTCAACAGCGTAGTAACGGCAACTAATTCTATATTACTCCCCTAAGCATTTTAGGGGAATTTGTGTTATTTATTTATTACTTTACGGAGTAACCAACTACTATGAAACTACTACATCATGGGCATTTACATCGGCTACTCATTCAGTCCACTGCCATCACTATTTTATCTAGTGTCGGACTGGTGACGGGGTGGGTTCCTAATTTAACGGCTCCATCCCTAACCGCGAGTTTTAGCACGACCGCTAGAGCCGGAAATCCTACCTTTACTAATCAGGAGATTACCAGCTACGCTCAAGCAGCGATCGCACTAGAATCCAGACGGCATCAGGCGGTTGAGGAAATTAAAAGAATTGTCGGACAAGTGCCGCGCATTCTCTGTGACGAGCCGACTAGCATTAATATGCTACCTGGAAATGCTCCCCAAATTGCGGTTAGCTACTGTGACCAAGCCAAACGCATTATTGAAAGCAAAGGATTAACTGTTAGTCGCTTTAATGAAATCACCCGCCATCAACAATCTGATAGCCGATTCCGAGAGCGCATTCAAGCGGAAATTCTCCGAATTATGCAATCTCCTGATGGACGATAGTTAGGAATTGGGGATTCTGCGACTGTGTTGTATTATCCCCATCAACAACTGATTGGCGATCGCATAAATTCCCCTCCATTCATCTCGGCGGATTTTGCGTAAATAAAACCAAATCCCTCGATACAAATCGACCAAACGCCGACCGCGATACTCTTTTTGAATGCCACCCGGATCAAGTCGGATACCCTCAAGGCTATAGTTATTTAAGTTTAAGGGGTTGAGTTTAGTCAACCCTTCTTTCTCCGCAAATTCTTGATATGTTAAACCTTCGCGATTACATAACCTCGATTTCTCATCATCAATCCACTCACTCACCACCCAATTTTTACTCGCAAATAAAAACTCAGCCATATCTTTTGTTACCCCACAATATTTTAAACGAATCCCCACCGGAATTTCACCCCAGGGACCATGAACCCATATAAAATCGGGGTCAAAAAATGCTTTAAATGCTATCGGTTCCGCCCCATTTATGGTGATTTTTGCCACTCTACCCACCATCCCACAACCGATAATTTTCGCAGTGATATTTATCGATTTTTCCGATTCTTTATCAAGACAATTTATCCAAAAATTAACAGTAAAATTAGTGGTGTTAATCAGCCGGACATAAATTGCCAAGCCATCCAGAAACGCCCTAATTTCCGATACCCCCAAGCCTCTATCCGGGTCTAAATAAGAGGCGATCGGTTCGCCAAAGTATAACTTATTGGTACCCGTTTTTAGACAAAACTCCTGGCAGAGCTTATAAAATCTATAGGGTGAGATTAATTCAGTTTGTGCCATAACTATGATCGACCCTAACATCCCCTGATGACAGTTCAAAATCCCCACTCTCCCCTCTAATAATTCCTGGTTGAACACAGGGTAAGCTATATTTCTGAGTGAACTTCTGTTAACAAATGTCCACTACATTGATTTTATGAGAAATATCATCCGGGTTTTGCTGACCCTAACTCTGTGTAGCCTATTTCCCCTAAATGCGATCGCCGGAACCGTCCTCGAAGACATCAGAAGAACAGGTATTCTCAAAGCCGGAGTTAGACAAGATGCCGCTCCCTTGGGTTATCTGTCTCCAGAAACCGGAGAATGGGAAGGGTACTGTATCCAACTCATGGAACTTCTAGCTAGTCGCCTCACCCAACAACTACAACTTAATCAACCCGTCCAAGTCCAACTGCTACAGTCCACCCTCGAAAATCGGGAGTCTATCGTCGCTGATGGAACCGTCCACCTAGAATGTGGCCCCAACACTGTCACCCGCACCCCTCCACCTGGGATAGTCTATTCCGATCGCTTTATCGCCACAGGAAATCACCTATTAGTTGCCGCAGATAATCAAACCTTAATCAACCCAGATGGTGCCATGGAAAACATCATTATTGGTGTACTTCCTAACACCCTTACCCAGCGATTTATCAGCAGTCGTTATTCCCTAGCTCAAATCGTGCAATATCATGGCACATCAGGCCGCGCCGATGCCGTGCGCGATGTTCTTAATCGGGAAATCAACGCCTTCGCCAGTGATGGTTTATTGCTAATTGGGGAAGTGTTGCGCCAAGCAGATATTAACCCTCAAGACTATGCCATAATCCCCCAACAACCGCTAACCTGTGAGTTCTACGGCATGATCGTACCCGAAGGAGACATCGCCTGGTTAAATACCATCAACTCATTGATTTTAGTTGAGGAAACCCTGGAAATTCTCCAAAGTCTCTATGGTCGCGACTCCGCCTATGTAGCCACCACACAAGCCGCCTTAGAAAAGTGTACCCGTTAGCTAATCACTTAGCTTTCATCAACCCTCCTCTTCACCCAGGGGAGGGTCGGGGAATGTTATTGAGCAGTTTCCGAAGTGGGAATACCTAATCGTTTCCGTAAAGACTCAGCGCGACGTTTAGCAATTTGATTATTAGGTTCTAAACTCAGAGACTTTTCGTAGGCTTCTAAAGCCTGAGAAGTCAGCTTTTTGCGTTCGTAAGCATAACCTAGATTATTGCAAGCCGTCGCATATTCAGGAGTTAGCTTTAATGCTTCCTTATAATTACGAATCGCGATATCGTATTCTTCCTTAGCAAAGTGAGCATAACCCAAGGCATTATAAATCATGGCTATGTTCTCCGGCGACTCCTCTTCCTCTACTGCTTTCAGAGCTTTTTGCAAAACAGCGATCGCCTGAGAATACAAATTTTTATCATTATAAATACAGCCTAATTGGTAATATTCCTGAGCTGTTCCTTTACCCTGAGAAAGCTGCTGTTGCAATTGCGACATCTTACTCTCAACTTCGCGAGTTCTGAAAATCTGACGCACAATAAAAAAGCCAGAACCCGACAAAAAAACCAGCAGTAATACCAGATAAACAACTGCGAGATTACTATCCATTTTTAATCTTAAATTACCAATTTTATCCTACCTTGAAGAAGGATAGAATTATCTCCATCCTTCGTTCAAAGTTTACCAAGTTAAAATCCCCTAGGATTGAGCTTGAGCAGCTTTAGCGACCACTTTTTCAAAGGTATCTGGGTCAAGAACTGCCATTTCCGCCAGCATCTTGCGATTGATTTCAATGTCAGCTTTTTTCAAATTTCCCATCAGTTGACTATAACTGATGCCGTGAACTCTAGCAGCGGCATTAATCCGGGTAATCCACAGGCGGCGGAAGTCGCGCTTGCGTTTCTTTCTATCCCGATAGGCGTTACGCAGCGCCTGCATAACCCGCTGATTAGCAATTCGGAAATTTTTGGATTGAGAGCCGCGAAATCCTTTGGCAAGTTTCAGAATTTTTTTGCGACGTTTACGGGCAACATTACCACGTTTAACTCGTGTCATTGTTGTTTTTCCTTAAAATTGAGTTGATCGAACTATAACGTTACAAATACGGCATCATCAGACGCACGTTTTCAGCATCGCGCTCATCGACAATAGTCGTTTTTGACAAACGGCGCTTGCGAGTTGCACTTTTGTGTTGCAGCAGGTGACTCTTAAAAGCCTTGCGGCGTGCGAGTTTGCCGCTTCCCGTTACCTTAAAGCGCCTAGCGGCTGATTTACGAGTTTTGAGTTTGGGCATGAAATGGCTGGAATTCGACACAAGCTATGATTATAGCATTTGCTGGGATTCATGAGAAGGAAAATTGATTAACTTTCGGGATGTTGTTTATGATGATGCACCTCAACGACGGTGTGAACATTACCTCTGGGGTTAAAGTCGCCTTTGATGTGAACTGACAGGGGGTCACAGGCGGCTACAAAGTCATCAAGGATCTGGTTAACTGATTCCTCATGGGATATGTAGCGATCGCGATAACTGTTAATATAGAGCTTGATGGACTTTAACTCTACCACCGACTGATCAGGCACATAGGTTAAATCAATGGTGGCAAAATCTGGATATCCAGAAAACGGACACTTACAGGTAAACTCCGGTAACACTATGTTAATTTGATAGCTGCGTCCGGGTCGGGGATTGGGGAAGGTGATTAACTGTCCCTCAGTAATCTGTCTCTCACCATATTTAAGTTCTGTATTAGTAACCGATTCAGTCTCAGAGGATTTTACCTGGGAGTTACTCATATTTGGCTCAACAATGAACAACCAATTGCGATCGCCCATTTCCTTGACTAAATGACCCGTGGTTGGTCTAATAGCAATATCATCAAGGCGATCGCCATTTAACTAATCCCGTTGATCATACCCCAAAGTTTATCCATAACAGCCATGTCAAATCCTATACAAAATTCTACAGCCTCCAACCCCACCCCACCCGAAGGCGGAAATAGTAGTTATTCACCCTCAGTCCCCATATCCCTATATCGAGAGGTGACAGCGGAATTACAGGGGTCTCAAAACCTAATCAATTCTCTGAGAACCCAAAATCAACAACTTCTCGAAGAAAATCAAAATTTGCGCGAAGAACTTAATCATGTAGTTCAGGCGGCCAATCAATTCTATCTAGCCGTTGAATCAGTCCAAGGGAAAAAACAGATGCCATCGATGGGAGTTCCCCCTGTCAATCCTAGCTTTAGTGTTAATCCCGTCTCGCCGCCACCGAACTTTTATGAACAGCCGACAACCGAGACTCCCCAACCAGATCTAGTCTTTCCCCCAACCAGCGACGGGCCAGACATCCCGCCGCCCCAATTTACCGAGGAACCAGAAGGACGACTGCGACCCGCATCAAGACCCGATAGGGCCGAATTAAGTGGGGTCTGGCTAATTGTTTCCATCGCCCTAATTGTAGTAGCCGCCTTTGGTATGGGCTATTGGGTAGTTCGTCCCCTGTTGCAGCAACAAGGGCGCTAATCGTTGATGAACCGGACAATCAGACCCAAATCAGACCCAAATTCCACGATCGCAGATGACTAAAGATCGTGGAATTTTCTAGGTGGCGATCGTCTAACGACCAGCAAAACTGGTTTCTGGGAAAGCCGTCAAATTAGTGGCTGGTGAGGTTTCAGAAACACTAACCGAGGAAGTATCAAGACTGACTGAAGGTTCAAAACCGCGCTCAAACTCACGTCTATTGACCTCACCCGCTTGTAGTGCAGTTTCCAAATGTTCAGCAGCTTTGTGAGGATTACCACGGCCACAGAAAAACAGATCAGCCGCAAAATAGCCATACTCAGGCCAGGTGTGAATAGCAATGTGTGATTCAGCCAAGGTAGCTGTTGCCGTCACCCCGTGGGGGCTAAATTGATGCACACAAAAGTCAATCAGGGTCGCTTCCCCTGCGGTGACTGCATCGAGTATAGCAGTGCGGATACGTTCAGGGTCATTTAAAATATCTGCAGGACAATGCCAAGCGTCAATGACCAGATGGGTTCCCAATTGTTTCATGCTGCGCGGTTTTACCTCCACCCTTAAATGGTCTCAAACTTTTTCAGTCTATCACATCAGTTAAATTGCGATCGCACCATTACAAAATCCTGTCGTTCCCTCTTAATCCCTCTTAACTCTGAGATACGGCGATCGCCTAGGGGCGCGCCTGGGCAGTTCCCCGAAGCCGCCCCCGGACCTCTCCTCTAGGAGAAGGCGATCGAGCTATTGGTGGGTAGCCCCATTAGGAAGAATAGTTCCTTCCATAGTAGTATCATCCAAATTAGCCACACTCAAACTCGCCCCAATCAGATTCGCCTGATTCAGGTTAGCCCCCGCCAAATTCGCCCCCCGTAGTGAAGTCAGTAGCAGTCCAGCACCACAAAGATTAGCATCAGTCAGGTTAGCCAAGCGCAGATCAGCTTCTAACAAGTTAGCCCCCGCCAAATTCGCCCCCGTTAAATTCGCCCCCCGTAAATCAGCTTTACTGAGATTAGCCAACCGTAGATCAGCGGATTGTAACGTTAAGCCATTGAGGTTAGCCCGCGTCAAATTCGCCCGCGTCAAATTCGCCCGCGTCAAATTCGCGCCATTGAGGTTAGCCCCCGTCAAATTCGCCCCCGTCAAATTCGCCCCCGTCAAATTGGCAATGCAGAAATTACTATTTTGTATAACTGACTCACTCAAATCAGCCCCCGTCAAATTCGCCCCACTCAAATTTCCTTGATTTAAGTGAACCCGGATCAGAGTAGCCCCCGTTAAATTCGCCCCACTCAAATCTATCTCACTAAGAATAGAGCGGTTTAAATTAGCTCCCGTCATGTGCGCCCCACTGAGAACAGATCGAGTCAGGGTCGCCCCAACCAAAATAGCATCAGTCAGTTGAGAACCATTCAGCAGACAAGTTCCAATCAAACTTGCTCCGGTGAGGTTAACCCCTGTTAAATTAACCTGAGACAAAATCGCCCCGCTCAAACTCGCCCCACTCAGGTCAGCTTGATGCAAAACTGTTTCCGTCATAGTAGCCCCGGTCAAATTCGCATCAATCAAAACCGCCATTGATAGATCCGCATAACTCAACTGAGATCTACTCAGGTTCGCACCAATCAAGCGGGTATGAACCATCAGGGCTTCTGCCAAATTCGCCCCGCTCAAGTTGATCCGATTTAGGGTAACTTCATTGAAAATTGCTGCCATTAGGGAGATATCGCTAAAGTTTCGCTCCCCTTGGGCATATCGAGTTAAAAGTTTATTAACAGTAACCGTTTTAGGCTTGCTCATACAAAAGGAATAATTGACTAACTCTATTGGAATAGAAATTGAAAAGGGATATTTTCCATGAACTCCAACCGAAAAAGCTCATAGAATATGCGGGTGAACTGATGGTTAACAACAAAAAGATCTACTCGCCCCGGAGTCGATACCCACAGGCTACCTGCTGACCGCCTCAGAAGGCTTTAGCTAATTGCCCCCATTCAGCTTGTATCACCAGCCACCATCCCATAATGTTCCTGGGAAGCTAAAGATACTAGGACTAAATCAAGGTGCCAGGGTTCGGAAGTCTTAGATGACAGGAGAAGATATACTCGCCAAAACTGATCCCCATCGTGGTGGTTATGGGGATAGGCGATCGCCTCAATAATCCAGGATTTGATGATTTTAGCTAACAACACATTTGGCTGATGATTGGGAAAACCCTTAACCCATCGCCAACCTACAGCGGACGGATCCCTTGCAACTCCCATAAAGTGTGTATTCCTTACCCCAATACCCAGGTCAAACTCTGATTGAACCTAAGACAGGAGCACCCATCTGGGGAATTAGTCGATTTATGCTATTAACTTTGATGCAGCAGCAGCCAGAACATTTAGGACATCCACTATCCTGAAACCTGGGAGGTGGACTCTTTTGGGCCCCTATTCCCTGTTCCCTATTCCCTGTTTGCTGCTATACATTGTTAAAATTGCCCCTTAACTAAAGATAATAGCTGAGGGATATACTGAGCAAGACTGCCCTCAAATCAATTTGAGAAATGGGGAACAGTCTACGGATTAGGGGGTTCATTCCCCGAAAATCCTCAATATGAAAACCAAGTTACTGGCAACCGGAGGGACTATGGAAGTTCGTGGGATTTGGCTAACTACTACTGATAGCAGGGTTCTCTACTCTAGGGCGACTATTGCTGAAGCAATGGACTTTTTAGCCGACACAGGCTTTAATGTCGTGTTTCCAGTGGTTTGGAATAAAGGGGTCACTCTCTATAAATCTCAGGTGATGAGCCAAAAATTTGGCGTTGAGATTGATTTTTATGTTCGCGGACGTGACCCTCTCGCCGAAGTGATTGAGGAAGCCCATCGCGTCGGACTCAAGGTGATACCCTGGTTTGAGTATGGGTTTGCTAGTTCCTATCAACAGAATGGGGGCCGCATCCTTAACCAAAAACCTAACTGGTCGGCGATTAATTCCCAGGGGGGTATGGTGGTGAAAAATGGCTTTGAGTGGATGAATGCCTTTGATAGCGAAGTTCAGGACTTTATTATGAGTCTGATTTTGGAGGTCGTCCGTAAATATAATATTGATGGCATTCAAGGCGATGATAGACTCCCCGCCTTACCTTCGGAAGGGGGATATGATCAGCAAACGGTGCAGCGTTATGTCAAAGAGTTTGGCCGTCAACCTCCCCTACATCATAAGGACTCTCAATGGCTACAGTGGCGCGCTAATATTCTCACCGATTTTCTGGCGCGGATTAAACGAGAGGTTAAGGCTATTAAACCCAATTTGATTGTTTCTATGTCTCCTAGTGTTTATAGTTGGGGATTAAATGAATACCTCCAGGATTATATTGCTTGGATTGACCGCGATTTGGTAGATATGATTCACCCGCAACTTTACCGCCGCAATTTTTGGAGCTATAAGGGGTTGGTTGATCAGTTGGTTGATGTTCAATTCCGAGATTGGCAATTGCCTAAATTGTCCCCAGGAGTTTTGATTAAAGTGGGGTCCTACCGAATTAGTGCCGATGAACTTTTAAAGTCTATTGACTACAACCGACATCGCGGCGTGAAAGGGGAGGTTTTATTCTTTTATGAAGGACTCCGGGAAAATAATGATGAGTTGGCTAAAGCACTCCGCCGAGGACCTTATGCTACTCGGGCTCGTTTATAGATGATATTGACTTAAAAAAACTGGCTATTTTCAGCAGAGATGACGCGATTTTGTGACGGCTTATTATGGGGATATTTAACCATAATTAAACGCTGTAACTTTAACTGCCTCTCTGTTGGATGATAGCTGCTGCTATTCCTTCGCCTCTATGAGAGGGGGTTGATGGTTCTCCTGGTTGGGAAATATATGGTAATTAATTGTTAGGATTTGGTCATGTATGATAGCCGGGAAGTCACCATAGACACTCCCTTAGTTAGTGTGTGTATTCCCACCTACAATGGGGAGAGGTTTGTGGCTGAGGCTATTTCTACTGTTTTATATCAAACTTATCCCGGAATTGAGTTGATTATTTCTGATGATGGTTCGACAGATGAAACTGTGGCGATCGCTAATTTTTTTCGGGAAAATTCATCTCTGGAAATTCGAGTAATTACTAATCAGAATCAGCGGGGAATTGCCGGGAATTGTAATCATTGTATTACTCAGGCTCAGGGTAAATATATTAAGTTCCTATTTCAAGATGATTTGTTGGCTCCAGAATGCCTAGAAAAAATGGTTGGCTTGGCTGAAACTTACCCGGAAATATCCTTAGTATTTTCCCGGCGAGAAATGTTTTTTAACCAAGGGGCAGAAAGTGACCCATATCTAATCATGGTTTATCAGGATTTCCAGGATTTGGCGGCGGGTTGGTCTCAATTAAAACCTGTGCAATGGGGTAGAGATTTATTGTCAGACCCGCGATTATTTGAACATCCCATTAATAAAATTGGCGAACCCACTACGGTTTTACTCCGTCGGGAAGTATGCGATCGCTTAGGAGGATTTGACCCCCATTTAAACCAATTAGTTGATTTGGATTTATGGTGGCGAATTATGGCAGAATATCAGGTGGGTTTTATTGATGAAACTTTATCTTATTTTCGGCTACATCAGCATCAAAAAACCTATCAAAATATCCGGGAAGGGACAGATACAGATCTTCACTTTTTTGCCAAGGTTTCCTCTCACCCAGACTATGATTTTTTGCCCTTAAACATCAGGCAAAAACTACATTAAACCTGACCAGTTACATCAATCTTCAGTCCCTCTCACCTCACGGGAAACAAATCTATCAAGATTTTGTCAATAAACTTGGTAAAGTTTAAGCAGATATGGTTTTGAAAAGGAGTCCCCAATTATGACCAGCTTTCTCACCCCTAGCGCTAACTTAGGTATATTCGGAGTTAATGCTTTATTGGGTTCCCCTGGAGATGATATAATTTTTGCAACTCCAGGTCAGTCTTTACCGTTTCCTGATGGGATTTTATTACTAGCAGGAAATGATAGCCTCCAAGCAGGTCACATCACGGATCCCTTACTGGTCAATGGCAACCAAGGCAATGATACCATTAGTGGGGGAAGCAATAATGATACACTGTTCGGGGGGCAAGGAGATGATTTCTTGTATGGTGGACCCGGTAATGATCTCTTATTTGGAAATTTAGGGGATGATTTATTAGAGGGTGGTCCGGGAAATGATACCATTTATGGCGGTCAGGGAAATGACACGATCCGGGGAAATGATGGCGATAATCTCTTATTTGGAGATTTGGGTAATGATTTTCTCTACGGAGGCGCGGGTCGCAATACCCTGATCGGTGGTGAGGGTGATGATACCTATTTCTTAGACCCCATACATAGGAGTTCACAACTGCGAGATGTTGATGAAATTCGCGGTTTTAATGTGGTCAATAATCCGTTTTTTGGTGATAAAATTGCTGTCCCGGTGGGAACTCGCATTGATGAATTGAGTTTAGAACGCGATCGCCCCGATTTGCGCCCCAGCCAAAATGATGTCAATGGTAACGGCTTAAATGACATTATTCTTGAGCTGGAAAACGGAGATTTTCTGGGGGTTCTGATTAACGATGGCAACCTGCCGCGACGGTTGCTGTTGGATATCGATTTTATTTTCATCTAAAATGGGTTAAAATGGCATCTAACTTGGGAAGTCTCGTGAATTGATGAGAGTCAACCCCCAAAGTCCTCAAACCAGGTGTTTTATATGGATAACCATGCCAAGCCCAGCGTTTTTACATCCCCCAAAATAGTCCGGTTTTGTTTTTCGGCGATGCTGTTATTAATGGGAACAACCGCCACCCAGGCGACAGCTACAGCAGAGGTAATTACTAAAATTCAGGAACTCGGTAGCGATAACCGACAACATCGACTAGCGGCGGTGAAAGTGTTAAAACAAATGGGGTCTACTGTGGTTCCGGTTTTGGTGGAAGCCTTAGAAGACCCAGACCCGGCTATCCGTCGCAGCGCGGCCTATGGTTTGGGGGTAATGGGTTTACAGGACTCCCACGCGATCGCCGCTTTGCTATCTCACCTAAAAGACCCAGACCCGGCGGTGAGAATGGATGTGGCTGTTGCGCTTCAGCAATTGGGGCCTGCTTCTGATCAGATCCAAAAAACGGCGATCGCTGATTTTATCGAAGCCCTCAACCATGAAGATAAGGCGGTCAGGGAAGGGGCAACTTTTGCCTTGGGAACTCTGGGAAAAGAAGCAGCCCCGGCGGTCCCTCAGTTAATTGCTGCCCTCAAGGATAGTGATGAGGAGGTGAGGATTAGCGCGGCTATCGCCCTGCGGCGCATCGGTTCTCCGGCAGTTCCTGCCCTCACTAAGGCACTTACGGACGCAGATATGCAAGTTCGCACCAAAGCGGCTTTCGCCCTCGGTAAGATTGAATCAGCCCTGATTCCAGCTATGACCGCCGCCCTGGAAAATAGCGATCGCCAACTGCATCAGAATGTGGCTAAATCCCCGGAAAAGACCACCAATCGAAGGGTTGAGGCTAATCGTCCCTTTCCGGTCGGTTCTCAGCCTATCCGCCCTAACACCAGTCCGAGTCCTTCCCCTAGAGGTTCTCAGCCTATCCGTCCTAATTCCAGTCTCCGTCGGTCTCCTGGGGGGGGCTCCGCCTATCCCCCTAACCAGCAGATCTAGCAATTCTACTGTGGGTTATCTGTCCCCCCCCTCCAGGGGGGCTTCATCACTGAGACCAATCATGACGGATCAAATAATTTCTCCTGATGTTGAGTTGGCGACTTTTCATTGTCAGTTAGGGTCGCAATTCCTGGAGTCGGGACGGTTGGCGGCGGCGGAGTCTGAATATCAAAAAGCGATCGCTATTTGTCCAGGTCTGACTAATGCTTACTTGGGCTATGGTGCTTTATTGTTGTTGCAAAATCAACCACAACAGGCTATAAACACCTATGAAAAAGCCCTTGAATACACCAGCACCCCGGAAATTCTTTCAGCCCTAGGGTTGGCTTGGTTAGCCCTAGGAAATGAACCCCAAGGCTATTATTATCTAGGATTGTCAGCCTCTTATAGTTGTGACTATCAAACAGCTATTAATTACTATAATCAGTATTTGGCAAATTGTCAAGAGTACGAATCATCTATTAATCTGGAAGTTAAGGTAAACCTGGCTAACTGTTATCAACGGCTAAATCAATATAATTATGCAGCGGCTATCTATCGCGGTTTAATTGATGAATTCCCTCAAGTTGTGGAACTTTATGTTAACTTGATTTTATCATTGTCAGAAATCGGCGAAATTGCGGAAGCTATAACTA
Source organism: Limnospira sp. (assembly GCF_051859755.1). Lineage (NCBI taxonomy): Bacteria > Bacillati > Cyanobacteriota > Cyanophyceae > Oscillatoriales > Sirenicapillariaceae > Limnospira > Limnospira sp. The sequence goes on along the minus strand of NZ_JBIMLI010000003.1, from coordinate 18,679 downwards.
TGGCGACTGTGGCTGTTAATAATTTTCCTGATCAGATTTATCTCAAGTTTGCCAAATTGCGATTATTGCCGATTATTTACAATACTACTGCGGAAATTTTCGCCTCTCGACAAGGGTTTGCTAAAGACCTCAACGCCATTATTGAGGAAACCTCTATTTTTGATAATGCTACCCTCCAGGCTGTGGGAGAAGGGACAAATTTTTATCTGCAATATCAGGGAGATGAACAGTTATTTAAAGGTGGTTTGTCTGAAAAAAACTTACAGCGCCAATATGGGAATTTTTTACATCGGGTAATGGTCGCCCACTATCCCCAATGGCGAGAAGCACCGCCCCCTAGACGCAGGGCAAAATCTGATAAAATTCGAGTTGGTTATATCTGTTCGTTTTTACAATGGCACACGGTGGGTAATCTATTTTTAGGATGGGTGAAAAATAGCGATCGCCAAAAGTTTCAGGTCTACTGTTATTATACCGGACAGGAAGCGGATCAGATTACGGATTTATATCAACAATATTCGGAGGGATTTTATCATATCTATAATAACATTGAACAAGTCAGCCAACAAATTTATAGCGATCGCCTGGATATTCTGGTATTTTTAGAGTTGGGAATGTGTCCGCAAACCCTACAAATAGCCGGACTAAAACTCGCCCCTATTTATTGTGCTACCTGGGGACATCCAGCCACTACAGGATTACCAACTATCGATTATTTTATCTCCGCTGAATTGCTGGAACCTGCTCACGCCGAAACTTACTACAACGAACATTTAATTTGTTTACCTAATTTAGGGATTTACCTAGACCAGCCATCATTTCCCCCCTTAGAAAAATCTCGGTCAGATTGGCAGATATCCGCCCATGATATCATCTATTTATCCTGTCAGTCTCTGTTTAAATATTTACCCCAATATGATGATATTTATGGTAAAATTGCCCAACGGGTACATCAATCTAAATTTGTATTTATCTCCCATTGGTATCAGGAAGTTACCGCCAAATTCCAAAAGCGTCTGTATGCTGCTTTTGACAAATTGGGTTTGTCGGGGGAAGATTACTGTCTATTTTTGCCCCGTTTAAATTATGCCGAATATCTGCAATTACAGAGTTTGGCTGATGTGGGTTTAGATACGTTTCAGTTTACCGGATTTGCGACTACCTTAGATGCGATCGCTGCTAATTTACCCCTAGTCACTCATGAGGGTACAATCATGAGAAGTCGCCAGTCAGCGGGGATTTTACGGCGCTTAGGAGTTACCGAAACCATCGCCTATTCCGAAAGCGAATATATAGAAATTGCGGTAAAATTAGGGTTAGACCATGAAACCAGAACCGCCATTAAACAGAAAATCAAAAACCGTCGATTTCGTCTGTATAATGATTTAAAATGTATTGAGGGATTAGAAGAATTTTATCAAACTTGTGTCCCAGTTAAATAGGCTCAATTCCGGTAGGGTTGATTATAGTTAGATGTCAATATTTGCGAGTGATATAATTATATGGGTTCGTCAATTTTAGTTAATTTAAGAGAGGCATTTTTAACCGCCCCAGGATTTTGGGAAAGTTGCCTTAATCCTAAATTAGGTAATTGGTGTAAATTAGTAGAAGGAATAGACCGCAGTCAGACTGATGGTTATTCGATTGAGGGACCTTTTGTCAGTCAAATTGACCAATCAGCTTTACAGGTTCCGGGATTATATCTTTATTGTCAAAAAGGAAGGCGAAAACGGGGAAATTGCGATCGCTTATATACCCTCTTTGTGTTGGAACCTGACGGGACGGTGAAAGTAATTCATGAAATGAAAACCGCCAGCCGCGACTGGGCGATTGAATTATGGCCGCCAATAGAAGCCTATTTTAATAGTCAAACCCAGTCGGTAGAAAAACGCCGTCAACAGTTATTAGCGGAAATTGAATCTTTGGAATTTCAACTGAGTCAGCGGCGGTCAGAATTATTAGCTTTAGAAACTAATTATGACGGGGAATAGGCACGAAAATCGACCAATTGAAGGCGGCTTGGTAAAATTAGTAATAACGGACTAAGGCGACTCGTCCAAAACGCTGATCAATTTCTATAGCCCTGATCTCAATTTCGGGAATTGCAGGATTAGCATAAATAGTGGTTTCTCCGAGAGGTAAAGATAAACAGCAATGAAATATAGGCTGTCGGTGTTCTGGGGGTAAAAATTTATCCTCTCCCATAGCCATAACTGCGGCATTACAAAAAGAAAGCTGACCCTCTAAATTCAGAACCCCAGCCGGAGTAGTAAACTGTTCACACCAGCGGAGAGTTAAAAACCATTTCGCGTCTGACAGTCTTTTAAATACGCGATCTGGCTTCGGATATTGCAGGACTTTATATCCTCCTTGAATAGCCACAACAGTGCCGCCCAAAAAACCAAATATAGTGCCGATATCGCTCATATTGCCCCCTTATTCTTCGACCCGATAACCCAACTCAGCCAACTGATTTCGCGACTGTCGCCACTTAGGTTGAACGCGCACAAACAACTCGAGATAAACCTTTCCATCTACTAACTTTTGAATTTGTTGGCGGGCGGCGCTACCAATAGTTTTGAGCATTTGTCCGCCCTTCCCAATTAAAATGCCTTTTTGGGAAAGACGTTCGACATGAATGGTGGCTAAAATACGGGTAATCTTAACATCTTCCTCTACTTTATCAATAGCGATCGCCACAGAGTGCGGTACTTCCTCGCGGGTGTGTAGCAAAATCTGTTCACGAATTAACTCACCCATAATAAACCTTTCCGGTTGGTCAGTCACTAAATCGGGAGGGTAATAATAGGGACCGGGATCTAAACTGTTAATTAACAGATTTTGTAATGTTTCTAGCCCCGCACCAGTAGAGGCAGAAAACTTGACCATTTGCCATTGATTAGCTTCAGCGAACTGCTGATAACTCTGGTCGATCGCCTCATATTGATCTGGCTGTAAGTCCCACTTATTTAAACCCAAAATCACGGGGACTTTAGTATGAGTCAGTAAATCGACGATATAGCGATCGCCACCCCCCGACATCACCGAACTATCCACCACAAAGACTAACACATCCACCGAGGCGATCGCCAATTTGGCATTCTTTACCAACACCTTACCTAACTGATGATGTGGCTTATGAATTCCCGGCGTATCGACGAAAATAATTTGAGCGGACTCAGTAGTAAGAATTCCCCGTAAGCGGTTACGAGTAGTTTGAGCGATAGGAGAAGTAATCGCAATTTTCTGTCCTACCAACTTATTCATCAGAGTTGATTTCCCCACATTGGGGCGGCCGATAATGCCGACAAAACCTGATTTGTAGCCTGCTGGCGCGACCGGAATACTCACCGGAAACATAGAGTCCATCTTTCCAATTACCTAAAATTTTGATAAAATTGATATGTGGCTAACTGATCAGATTCAATCGTAAATACTGATCGAGTTGGTCAGTTCGTGGATCGAGAGGAAACATAATGTTAACAGATCCCAAACCCGAAACCGAGTCCCCTAACGGTCTCGTTAAGCATGACTTCCAACCCCCAGTAGTAGCAAAACCGCCCCGACGTAGACCCAAATGGTGGGCGATCGCACTGCTGGCTTTAGGAATTCTCGCCGTTCCCATGGTCGCGCACCGAGTCTATCATCGCAAGCCTAACTCACTACAAATGGTGGAAGCGTTGACTGTACCAGTGGAAGCCAAGGATCTGACTGTAACCGTTAGGGCGAGTGGAGTTGTACAACCCGTGCGCCGGGTCAATTTGAGTCCCAAAACTCAAGGGCGTTTAGCTCAATTGTACGTTGAACAGGGCGATCGTGTCGAAGCCGGTCAAATTATTGCGCGCATGGAGAGTAACGAACTCGAAGCGCAACGGCTACAAGCGCAAGCCAGGTTAGAACGCACCCAAGCCAATTTGGCAAAACTGCGCCAAGGCTCTCGTCCCGAAGCCATTGCGAGCGCCAGAGCCCGCCTAGAACGCGCGATCGCACGCCTAGCAGAGTTGCAGGCTGGAACACGCCAAGAAGAAATTGCCGTGGCATCTGCGAGGCTTAGAGAGGCGGAAATTCGCTTATTTGATGCCCGGTCCGGGAGCCTGCAAAATGAAATTGACCAAGCGCAATCAAGAATACAAGCTAATTTAGCTGAGTTGGAATTGGCCCAAGGACGGGTACAGCGCTATGAAGAATTGAAAAGTCAGGGGGCTGTTTCTGAGGATACTTTGGATGGCTATAGGCGAGATCAACGCCGCTTGGAGGCTTTACAGGATGAGGCTAAACAGCGACTAGCACAACTTCAGGAAAATAGGCGATCGCAAATTGAACGATTGGAAGCTACCGTTGAACAGGAACGTCAGAATTTGCAACAGTTACAAAATGGCACTCGTCCTGAAGTTATCAGACAGGCTGAGTCTGATGTTACCGAGGCGCGTAGTCAGTTGAATGAGTTGGAAAATGGCACTCGTCCTGAAGATATTGCCGCCGCTGAAGCTGATGTCCGCGAGGCTGAAAGTCAACTGCGCTATTATCAAGTGCTGTTAGAAGATACTAATATTCGTGCGCCTTTTGCTGGAATTATTACTCAAAGATATGCCGTTGAGGGAGCTTTTGTAACTCCGGCTACTTCCGCATCTGATGCTAGTTCTGCTACCTCTACTTCAATTGTCGCTTTGGCTAAGGATTTGGAAGTTTTAGCGAAAATCCCCGAAACTGATATTGTCCAAATTGAACCATTACAAAAGGTGGAAATTGTCGCCGATGCTTACCCAGATCAGGTCTTTGAAGGTGCAGTGCATTTAATCGCCCCGGAAGCTATTAAAGAACGGGATGTTACCCTGTTTCAAGCCAGGATTGATATTCGCACCGGACAGGATGTATTACAGTCGGGAATGAATGTTAATTTACGGTTTGTCGGTCGCCAACTTAATCAAGCTGTTGTGGTTCCGACTGTGGCGATTATTACTAATCGGGGAAATACCGGTGTACTCATTCCTAACCAGGAAGGTCAACCAGAATTTAAACCGGTTACTATCGGTTCACAAATTGGTAATGAAATCCAGATTTTGCAAGGAGTTACTACAGGCGATCGCGTTTTTATTGAATTGCCACCCGGACAAAAACTTGAAGATATTATACAATAAAATAGCATCTCAATCCTTAACTACTTATCCCTAATTATGCATATTGTAGAAAGTATCAAAATGTCCTCAGCGACATTATTGGCTAATAAAATGAGAAGCAGCCTAACTATGTTAGGCATTATTATAGGTAATGCCTCAGTTATTGCTATGATAGGTATTGGAGAAGGCGCGCAAACCTTTGTCGAAAATCAAGTTAATTCCTTGGGTCCTAATGTATTATTTATTGTACCCGGAAGCCCGGAAGCCCAGAGAAGACCTGTTTATCCCCCTCAAAATTTAATCCTAGAAGATGCACTGGCGATCGCTGAACAAGTCCCCTCAGTCGAAGCCGTTGCCCCTTCCTTAACAGCTAGTGAATTAATCTCTTATCAGAGTAGGAATGCCTCCGCTTCTATAATTGGCACTACCCCAGAATATATGAGTGTCCGCAGCTTTGATATTGCCAAAGGACGGTTTATTTCTGATTTGGATATTCAGCGAAATGAACAGGTAGTCGCCCTCGGTTCAGAAATAGCAGAACAATTATTTGGTAATGAAGACCCCATCGGTAAACAAGTCCGACTCAAAGATATTACATTGCAGGTAATTGGAGTCATGCAACCCAAGGGTTCAAGTTTAGGAAGTAATGAGGATATGAATGCTTTTATCCCCATTACCACCGTGGCTAATCGCATTACTGGGCGCAGTTCTCCCTATGGTTTACAAGTTACCTTTATTTCCGTTTCTATTAAAGAAGCACATCAGATGAGGGCGGCACAATTTCAAATTGAGAATTTGCTACGTTTACGACATAAAATTACTGATGAAGATGATTTTACGGTTCGTAATCAACAGGATTTAATGAATATCCTCGGACAAATTACTGGCGCTTTAACCTTGATGTTAGCAGCCACGGCGGCGATTTCCTTGTTAGTTGGGGGAATTGGAATTATGAATATTATGTTAGTTTCCGTCACAGAAAGAACCCAGGAAATTGGTCTGAGAAAAGCTATAGGCGCTTCCCAAAATGATATTCTCATTCAGTTTATTATTGAAGCGATTATCTTATCTGTAGCCGGGGGATTAATTGGTACAGGTTTAGGTGTTAGTGGTGTGTTAATGGTGGGAATACTAACACCTTTAGAAGCTGGAATTTCCACAAGTGCGATCGCAGTCGCGGTCAGCGTTTCTGGGGGTATTGGCTTATTTTTCGGTGTAGTTCCCGCCAGACGCGCCGCCGCCCTTGATCCAATCGTCGCCCTCCGCAGTATTTAATAGTTGATAGGCAATGAATAATTAATAATTAATAATTAATAATGAATTACCGGGGATAGGGCGGGTTTATTTATCCGGTCGTGGGAAGTTGAGTTGACACCGGAACCCGCCCCTACAATTGTCAATTGTCAATTAATTACCGGGGATACGGCGGGTTTATTAATCCGGTCGTGGGGAGTTCGGGCCCCCACAATTAATAATTATTAATTATTAATTATTAATTATTAATTATTATTGGACTTGGATTCTAGCGAGAGTTGTATTTCGATAATAATGAGCGAGAATTTGCTGATAATTATATCCAGCATTAGCTAAACTATAAGCCCCCCATTGACTCAAACCCACACCATGACCAAAACCGCGACCAGTGACTACAAAATTGCCAGAAGCATTGTTACGATCCACCCTAAATCTGGTGCTACGCAACCCCAAAGCCCTAGCGATCTGCTCACCGCTAATAGTGCGAGTTCCGCCACTTCCGACCACTCTCATGGAAATCACACTTCCAAAAGCGGAGGTTCTTTCTGGTGTCATAGAGGAAATTTGACCAACTCCTGAAATGCGGTTACTAAGGTCATTAGTGGAAAAAGTCCTTGTCCATTCAAAGACGGGAGAACCACTATCAAAATCTGGAACCCCCCGCAGGTAGGGTAAGGGATTTTCCCAGACATCCTCAACATTTTCGGTGTGACCCCCAGAGGAAGAATGGAAAACAGCCAAAATCACCCGACCATTGTAAGTTAACACCTGACCTGCTGTCGCCCTAACCGCCGTCTGAGTCCCTGGCGACTCCCCAGACACACCGCGATAGACCTGATAGGTTTGAGTATCCCCCAAATCATAAATCTGACTGCTATTATTTTGGCGCTTATACAGTGCATAGGTCCGCGCCGCCACAGCTTGGGCTTTCAGGGCTTCCTGGGGCCAATTTCCCCCCATTTCCGCCCCTAGGACACTGTAGAGATACTGATCGAGATCGACATAATTAATAGCCATTAGCCCACCATTGCGCTGGACTAATAACACCCGCCCCCGATACCAATTATCACCTATCCATACTTTGCCATTTTGGGAGGGTTCGACCCAAATTTGACCTGCTTTCCATTGACTGAGGGATACCTGACCAGATGCAGATTGGGCGACAGTTGCGCCCATATTGGGAATTTGTCCCAAGACCCTACCGCTACCGTCGCGCACTGTTGCTGGGGTGGAACTTCCGACTTTAATTTGATTGCTGTCAGTGGTTATCGCCACCCGCATTAACACGGAAGCGGCTGCTGGGGACATCATCAGCAGCCACAGCAGCAGGGATAGCCAGCCATAACGCTGGAGGGGACGAATCAAGAGTGAAACCAAAAATATTCCTGAACTCATATCTTAACTATCAGATGTGGGAGATACAGCTTGTTCACCAGTCGCTTAATACATTGCCCTCACCCTAAATCTGGATCCCAGAGAGGGAGAGGGACTTTGAGAGGTGATCAGATGATTTCTGAACAGGCTCTACTGACCTTGACTGTACTATTGGCGAGGGTAGCATTTACAATAATTTTGTATACCAAGCTCAGGTCACAAAATCAAGTCGGTTCAGATTATATGCTTAATATTACTCAAATTCTAGTTCAGGAACTTTCGTTAAAACGGGTTCAAGTTGAAAATACATTGGCATTATTTGCGGAAGGGGCGACTATTCCATTTGTTGCACGTTATCGCAAAGAAATGACGGGTTCCCTTGATGAAATTCAACTGCGGACTCTGGCGGAAAGATATAGTTATTTAACTGAACTTGAGGAACGAAAAAATAGCATTTTGGAGGCGATCGCCTCTCAGGGAAAACTCACGGATGAACTACAGACCCAAATTGAGAACTGTTTGTTAAAAACGGAACTTGAGGATTTATATCTTCCTTACCGTCCCAAACGTCGCACCCGCGCCACTATGGCTAAGGAAAAAGGATTAGCACCCCTAGCTGAGTTGATTAGTTCCCTTAACCAACCCCAAGCGCCCAAGGTTTCCCTAGAGTCAGAAGCGGCTCAATATATCGATGCAGAAAAGGGGGTTAAAACGGTGGCAGATGCCCTGGCTGGAGCCGCCGATATTTTAGCGGAACAGGTGGCAGAGACGGCGCATTTAAGGGCAGATGTGCGCGATTTTTTAATCAATGATGGTGCGTTTGTATCCAAGATTAAAGATGATTACCCAGAAGGTTCGACTAAATTTGAAATGTATCGGAATTTTCGGGAAAATGTGATGGATATTAAACCCCATAACCTGTTGGCATTATTCCGGGGAGAAACTGAGGGGGTTCTCAAGGTGGATTTAGATTTTGATGAGTCTTTGGTGCTGCATCATTTGGAATCTCAAGTTATTCGCAGTAAAAATCGGGAGATTCGCCAGTTTTATCAGGATATGATTAAAGATGCTTTTAATCGTCTGATGAAAAATTCGTTAATTAGTGAAATTAGGAGCGATCGCAAATCCTACGCAGACCTAGAATCTATTAAGACGTTTGAAGCTAATTTGCGGGAATTATTACTATCTCCACCAGCGGGAATGAAGCCTACTTTAGCTATTGACCCTGGTTTCAGGACAGGTTGTAAAGTGGCGGTATTGTCGGAAACTGGCAAGTTTTGCGAATATCAGGCAATTTTTCCCCACCAGTCACAGTCACAACGTCAACAAGCGACCAAAACGATTCAAGACTTAATTAAAAAGTACAAAATCGCATTAATTGCTATTGGAAATGGTACGGCTGGACGGGAAACGGAAGAGTTTGTTAATCAGGCGATCGCCTCTTTAGAATCTCCACCTATTACGGTAATGGTAAACGAGTCTGGTGCTTCTATTTATTCGGCGAGTGATGTCGCGCGGGAAGAATTTGCTGATTTAGATCTGACAATTCGGGGGGCGATTAGTATTGGTCGCCGCCTCCAAGACCCGTTAGCAGAATTAGTTAAAATTGACCCCAAATCGATTGGTGTCGGACAATATCAACATGATGTTGACCAAAAATTACTCAAGAAAAAACTTGATGAAACGGTAGAAAGTTGTGTCAACTATGTGGGAGTTGAATTAAATACGGCTTCCCAACAACTCTTAACTTTTGTGTCTGGAATTACTCCCACTATCGCCCAAAATATTGTTAAATATCGCAATGAAAATGGGGCATTTAAAAATCGTAAACAGCTTTTAAAAGTGGCGAAATTAGGGCCGAAAGCCTTTCAACAATCGGCGGGATTTTTGCGGATTCGTGGGGGTGTTAATCCCCTAGATAATACGGCGGTTCACCCGGAAAGTTATTCGGTAGTTGAACAAATTTTAGCGGATGTGGAAATCCCTTTAAATGCGATTAGCAAAACTGCTGAAAAACTCAAAAAAATCGACTTAAAACGCTATGTAACAGATACGGTCGGCTTACCTACCCTCAAGGATATTATCGCCGAATTAGAGAAACCTGGACGTGATCCACGCGCTGAGTTTAAATATGCTACTTTCCGGGATGATATTAAAGAGGTGTCGGACTTAAAACCGGGAATGGAGTTAGAGGGAATTGTTACTAATGTGGTTAATTTTGGGGCTTTTGTAGATGTAGGAGTCCATCAATATGGGTTAGTTCATATTTCCCAATTAGCCGATCGCTTTGTGGAAGACCCTCAACAAATTGTCCGGGTCGGACAGGTGGTGAAAGTCAAGGTTTTGGAAGTCAACGAAAAGTTAAATCGGATTAGTTTATCGATGAGAATACGCAGTTAAACTCAGACTTACCCCCGGCTGCTTCCCTACCATTGGACGATCGCCAAAGGTTCTGTTAACACTTGGTGATATTCCCGTGAGAGTTGCTGAAGATATTGTAGACACATTTCTGACCTTTCTAGGTTGACAAAATAGCTAGAGTCAACATCTTGGTAAAAAATCGCACCTTGGTTAATTATATCGATTTGAGGATGTTTAGATATGGGAACAATTAGGGGGGTGTCTAATTCCGAGGGAATGAACCCGACGGGTAGTTGACCTTTGAGGATAGCTAAAATCTGAGATTTACAGCAACGAGTATTCACGCCTCTTTCTTCTAAACGAGTCATCACCTCTGGGATAGATAAAGGTAAATCCCCAAACACTCGCAGCAGTTCACCCAACAAGAAATAATCCCCATATTGTTGGCTAGAATAATTCAACAATTCGGGAAATAAAGGAAGTCTGGCTAAACCTTGGGCGATCGCATAATTACACCAAGATTCTGGGTCAGTAATTGAGATTATACTAGCATTAGGTAACTTTTGGCGTAGCCATTGACTCAACACCGACCATGAACCGTTACCACCCCGACAAATCGCCCTTTTAATTCCGACGGTCGAAACCCCAACTTTACTAATCAGATGATTGAACTCTCGGTTGAGGTTCTTCACAAAAGGAACTAACACGCGACGATCTAACTCATTAGCGGTAACTTTGACTTGATTTTCCTGTAGAGAAATAGTCACATTTTTGCCAGCTTGTAAACTGGGTTTTTGGGATTCTATCGCATCGATTAAAGCTGATAAAACTAACTTTTGTTGAAGGCGATCGCGGTGAGTGCGTTGGGATGTTCCCGGAGTAGGTAGGACTAAATAGGAACCATCCCAATCAATCATATTTTCGGCGCAAAATTGACAGATAATATCCAAATTTACATCATAGCCACCATAGGTCACACTGACACCAAAACAGTCAGCATAAGTTAAATCATGCTCCTGAGATATTCCCATCACCATTAACTCGGTGGTAGCAGCACCAGCATCAATAATTAAGGTAGGTTCGTCTATTTTCGGTTCCCATTCACTTAACCAAGTAGCGATCGCATCTTCCACCATCCAAATTTGAGAGGGACTCTTGACCAAACCCGCCGCCAAAATGGTTTCCCGCACATTAAAACCATAAGCATGGGAAGCCTGAGTCGGACATCCTACCACCACCCCGGATAAACTCATATAAGCGGTTTTGAATTCCTGATCAGTTAAACCATTAGCACCAGATTGATAGTTTTTCGGTAAAGTCAAATCACCATCTTCGCTGTCTATATTGTCACCCCCACCTTGAGGAGAAATAGTCGATAATAGCAACTGTAAAGCCTGCTTAAACGTCCCTAAAAATAACTTTTGGGTTGGGGATACCTGAAGCAGGGGACAGGGCGCATAATCCTCACCAAAATGATGGGGGATAGCCCAACTAAGATAAGGTTTAAATCCTTGTAAAACTTCTGTTTCCCCTATTTCGCCGCCGGATTTTCGATGCAAGTAGACGCGACTGGGAAGGCGAAAAATGCGATCGCTCTCCTGAGAATCACTCAGCCAATATATAGGGTAAACAGCCTCAGTCAGGCGATCCAAAAGTGCGGCTGATATTCCGGTCGTCCCCACCTCCAGCCCTAGATACCATCGATTTGAGGAATCGTCCCCAAGCGTCGATACAACAGATTCTTTTCGGGGTAAATCCGATCCCCCTAGGCTTGGTGTTTCTGATGTCACTGTCCCGGCTGATTGAATGTTTCCTCAGTATATCTCAGGATGATCACAAAAAACTGGGAATTTTTCCATAGGCGATCGCACTATGGCGACAGTTGCTGCTATGATCCTTCCTGTTGGTGATGAGGAGCAAGAATTTAATCCAAGATTTGCTTGACATCTTATGACAATAAGGTACAATACCCCAAAAGATTCGCAACTCAATAATGAATATACGATAATGAATATACGGTCAAACCCCAGACCATGCCAAATTTCCCTGACGACATACTCATTAAGTCGGATTCTTCATGGTAAAATCCAATCATGCCTTACAAAGCTTTCCGGACAAAACTAAAACTCAATGACCGTCAAGCCACCTTGATGGCCAAACACGCGGGTTATGCTCGGTTCGTGTTTAATTGGGGATTACACTTATGGAGGTCAGCTTATGAAGAGGGACTCAAGCCTAACGTCAACTCCATCAAAAAGGTTTTTACGAATTATGTAAAACCTCAATATCCTTGGATGTCTGAATTGTCTTCTAAAGTTGATCAATATGCCTTCATTAATCTAGGGGATGCCTTTAAGCGCTTCTTCAAGGGAATAAGCAGTTATCCTAAATTTAAGAAGAAAGGCCACCATGATAGTTTTACGCTTGACAATTCCGGAAAGCCATTCAAGTTGTCAGGAACTCGCCATAAGCTGCCTTTTGTGGGCTGGGTTTCTACATTTGAGGCTCTACCCGAAAGTTGGGTTAAGAAAGTCACCCTAACGCGCCAAGCAGGGGACTGGTATATGAGCTTTTTTGTAGAAACCACACCAGAAATTACACCGAAATTCCGAGAGAGAATCGGGGTAGACCTAGGAATTAACAATTTGGCGACTTGCTCCGATGGGACCCAATTCTCTAATCCCAAGGCTTATAAAGCAGCCACCAAAAAACTAGCTCGATTACAACGTCATTTAAGTCGCAAAGTCAAAGGCTCAAAAAATTGGGCCAAATGTCTCTTAAAAGTTCAAAAGCTACATCAAAGAGTCGCTAATATTCGCCGTGACACGATTCATAAAATAACTACTTTTTTGGCTAAAAACCACAGCCAAGTAGTCATTGAAGATTTGAATGTGTCAGGTATGCTGAAAAATCATGGTTTGGCGGGTTCTATCGCTGATGCTTCATTTTATGAGTTCCGTCGTCAACTAGGTTACAAGGCAGAACGTTATGGTTCAAAGTTGATTATTGCCGATAGATTTTATCCATCCAGTCAACTTTGTTCTAACTGTGGCCATCGTCAACAAATGCCCCTAGTCCGTCGGACTTTTGAATGTCAGAACTGTGGGCTGAAGATTGATAGAGATTTGAACGCCAGTATAAATTTAGAAAAATCGCCTGGTTCAGACGATTACACTTGTGGACGGGGTGCTGCCGACAGTCCCGGACGAAGCCAGAAATAAACATCAATATCCGGCTATGTCCGGTTTTGTTTAAGTTTTATAGAGCAGGACGGAGAGTTACGATTTTTTGTTCCCCCACGACCGGAGCCGGAAAATTAAGGACTGGTTGAGGTGTTAGGGGTTGTCCTCGAATTTGTAGCCAACTCCTGTTACAGTTTTGATGAAGGTGGGATGAGATGGGTCGGGCTCAACTTTTTTCCGTAGTCTAGCTACATGGGTATCAACTACTCGCTCATCCCCAAAAAAGTCATCTCCCCATAATTTATCGATTAATTGGGTACGACTCCACACGCGACCGGGATAACTTAGAAAGGTGGCTAATAAGTTAAATTCTAAGGTGGTCAGGTCTAAAGGTTCGGTATTACCATGGTTTTGAAAGTTGGCTTTCCTTTGGTCAATATCAACGGTAAAATGAGCGGTTTGGTAGGTTTGGGTCTGTCCTCCCTGGCGGAGACTGCGACGCAATAAAGCTCTAACTCTGGCTACTAATTCCCTAGGACTAAAAGGCTTGACCATATAATCGTCGGCTCCGGTAGACAGACCGACTATGCGATCGATTTCTTCTCCCTTGGCGGTTAACATTAAAATGTACGGGTCTTTTTGTCCGGGTTGTTGACGAATACGAGCGCAGACTTCTAAACCGTCTAAACCGGGAAGCATTAGATCGAGAATAATTACATCTGGTCGTTGTTGTTGAAATATCTCTAATGCGCTTAATCCATTCTGGCTAATTTGACAGGAAAATCCTTCCGCCTCTAAAGTCCGACGGATAAGGAGAGCAATTTCTGGTTCATCTTCGACAATTAAAATATTCATAACTTACTCCGATATTGGCACAGTGGAAAGGTTACAATACAGGTTACAGACTAGCCCGCCAAAACATATAAATTGAGAGTATTCCTAACAGTGTCCTAAAGGCTAAAGTGACAATGCGATCGGGTAATTTTGGTAAAAATCTGGTGCTAATTTGTACTCCGACTAATCCTCCTAAGCCTAACATAAATCCCTGCCCCCACAGCACATTTCCCTGTATAGCGTGTCCGATACAAGCGGAAGCAGCAGTAATAATAATTACGCCGAGGCTGGTTTGAATAGAGACTTTAATGGTTTCCCCTAAGAGGAGAATTTGCAGGGGAACAATAATCACGCCGCCCCCAACCCCAAAGAGTCCGGCTAGGAGTCCGGCGAGACTCCCGGTAATCATAAAGGCTAGGTATGGGTTAATGGTTTTTTCGGGCTGAGTAGAACCGGGGTTAAGTTGTTCATCTAGTTGCTTTTTGGCGATGATATCCTGGCGGACTTTGACTAAGTAAATATTCAAAAGCAGTAAACATCCAAAGCCGAATAACAACCAAGATGATGGTAATAAATCAGCAATATAAGACCCAAGTATGGCAGTAATTACGGCAGAAAATCCAATTGATATTACCCGCTTCACTCGCAAAAAACCCATCCGCCAATTTTGGATGCTTCCTGATATGGCGGTAATTAGTACCGAGAAAATACTGGTGGCTACTGCTTGATTACTCACATAGCCAAGGGTGACTAAAATAGGCACTAATACTGTGCCGCCTCCAATTCCTAAAAATCCGGCTAATATTCCAGCTAAGAGTCCGGCGAGGGCGAGGGTTAAAAGTTCTGTTGGGGATAAGGATAAGAGTTCCAAAATCATTAGTTAAGGATTAGTTAAGGGGAAATTGGAAAGTTTCTGGTAAGATGGATTTGGCGATCGCACCATGAACCCCTTTTTGGGGGCTATTAACTACTTGGGTAATGCGGAAGTCAACCCCTAGGGAACAGAGAATATAGGCTTCTTCTGGGGAAATTCCTAGGATTTGCACTAATAGGTTAATGGTACGTTCTAGGGTAGACTGAAAGGCATCATCCAGGGTATGACCAAAACCCATGGTGATTATATCAGTTGCGGTTTCTGCTAGGGGGACATCTAGGGAACAGTTTTTGTGCAGAATAATTTTAATTGTGCCATTCATGGAAGTTTCGATCGCTGTGGTGTTGACTTCACCGCCTCCCTGGGCTGCGTGTCCGTCTCCCAGGGAAAATAGGCCACCGGGAACCAGTACGGGAAGGAAAATGCGCGACCCGGCTTGTAATTCTGGGTTGTCGATGTTTCCCCCATAGACTCCTGGAGGTATGGAAGACTGGGAGGTTTCGCTGGCGACTCCTAAAATTCCGAAAAATGGGCGCAGGGGAATTTTTACCCCACTTTGGGGGGGAAATTCGGCTAGATTTCGGGTAAGATCGAGGTTGATAAATCGCAATTTCGGCTGGCTAAATCGTTGCGGTAGGGCTCCCCAACCGGTTCTGATAGCATTAAACCCTACATTTAAACGGGGGTAAATTGACTCTAACTGGATTTCTAAAATATCTCCGGGTTGGGCATTTTCGATGTAAATGGGACCAGTGAGAAGGTGAGGACCAGGACCGACAATTCGTTCCGGCGACAGGCGGCGACAAAGTTCGATAAATTCTGGGGTCAAAAATCCTTCTGGGGCTTGATTATAAAGGTAATAGCCTGTGTAGGTTTCTACCTGAATGCGATCGCCTGATGCGATGACTAAGGCTGGCTCTAGTTCCGGAGAAAAGCCTCCTACATGGGTGGTGTTTGCTGTGGCTTTCAGAGTATAATTAACCATCTTAATATGAACATTATTCAGTATTTGATAGGGTTCTTTTGGGAGGCGTTCACTCGACCGATAAAGTTGGGTGAAATTTCTCTTTCTATTCAGTTAATTGTCACAGTTATTTTAGCTTTCGTTGCCGTTTTTTTTGTTTGTACCTTTCTGAGTAATTTACTCAAAGATAAGATTCTTGTCAAGTTAAAGTTTGATGAGGGTAGTCGAGAGGCGATCGCCACCATCTTCCGATACTTTACCATTACTATAGGCTGTTTACTCATTCCCCAAGCTGCCGGAATTGATATGAGTTCCTTTACTTTCCTGGCTGGTGGTTTAGGTATTGGTTTGGGTTTTGGTTTCCAGGGACTCGCCCAAAACTTTGTCAGTGGTTTAATTTTATTATTAGAAAGACCCATTAAAGTTGGCGATTATATTGAACTTGATAAATTGGAAGGAACTATTCGCAAAATCTCCATTAGGTCTACTGTAATTGTGACTAATGATGATATTTCGATTATTGTTCCCAATCAGATTTTAGTGAGCAATAAAATCATTAACTGGAGTCATGGGAATGTACTTAGCCGCATTCATATTCCGGTGCGAGTCGCCTATGGAAGTGACCCAGTTTTAGTCACCGAAGTTTTGCTATCCGCCGCCCGCCAAGAACCGAGAGTATTACACCACCCAAAGCCACAGGTTTGGCTAAGAAATTTTGGCGAAAATTGTATTGATTTTGAATTGTTAGTTTGGATAGAACTTCCTAAAGCTAGGCTACCTATTCAAAGTTCTTTAAATTATATCATCCAAAGCAAACTGTATCAAAATAATATCAACATTCCTATCGCCCAGCGAGACCTATGGATTAGAAATACTGAGGAACTTAAACAGGTATTTGCACCAATTATCGCTTCTTCCCAGTCTGCTAAAATAAAATCCGCCACTACCACTGAATATCAGGAATTAGAAAGGCAAAATATGTCCCTACAAGCCTTATTACGGAAGGTAGTTTATTTTGAGGGTCTGAGTGATTTAGCATTATTAGGGTTAATTGAAATGGGCTACCGAGAAACTTTCGCACCTCATCAATTTATTTTCCATGAAGATGATCCCGGTGATGCTTTTCATATCATCTTATCTGGGGTGGTAGAAATTTTAGCGGAAAGGGCTAATAAGCATATTCGTGATTTATCAGCGGGAGATTTTTTCGGGGAATTAGCATTAATTATGGGGATACCTAGAACGGCGGCGGTAAGGGCTAAAGAAACCACTATTTTGTTTGTGGTTAGTCGTGATGTATTTCAGCGGTTTTTAGGGAGTTATCCCCAGGTAGCAGACCAAATTGCCGAGAAAGTAGCTGAACGAAAAGAGGAGTTAGTACAACGTCAAAAAATGCTCCGAGAAATGGGTATTTTAGGGGATGATGATTTAGATAATAATCCCTTAGTATGGATTAAACAACGCATGAAGTCTCTATTTGGTATTTGAGATCAAAGTATCTGTAGGGGCGGGTTCACCGGGCTATATCATAGTCACAGATAAACCACATAAACCCGCCCTATCCCCGCCCAATCAAAGTATCTGTAGGGGCGGGTTCACCGGGCTATATCATAGTCACAGATAAGCCATATAAACCCGCCCTATCCCCGCCCAATCAAAGTATCTGTAGGGGCGGGTTCACCGGGCTATATCATAGTCACAGATAAGCCATATAAACCCGCCCTATCCCCGCCAGATAAACCCGAAATATTCTAATTATCGGTGGGTGGGGGCGGGTTTATCAAAATTCCGGTGGGGAAGTTTCATTGACGGCAGAACCCGCCCCTACGGCTTTTTCGGGTGGGGGCGGGTTTATCAAAATTCCGGTGGGGAAGTTTCATTGACGGCGGAGGCGCGCCCCAACGGGGTGGTAATGTTTTGGGAAATGGGAAATTGATGGGATGGGTGCATTTCGTCTTGGTTCCAATTATAGGGATTATTGACGATATATTCTCGAATTTTTTGTAATGCGTTTTCGTCCCTAATTATATGTTCATAATATCCCCTTTGCCATACAGGAACTTTAGAAAGCGATCGCAATTGATTAATCCTACGGCTAGAAAAAGTTTTGAAACCTTGAACAACTTTTGAGAGAGTATGGCTGTGGTCTGTTAAGATAATGATACCATGAATATGATTAGGCATAATCACAAAACTATCTAACTGAATTAAAGGGTAAACTCTGGTTAGGTTAAACCAATTGAATTTAACCACTTCACCATAACAGTTTAGCATTACAGTTTGGTCTTTAATTTCACCCAATAAGCATTGTTTATGATAAATACAAATTGTGACAAAGTATGCCCCCGGTTGACTGTAATCATATCCTCGAAGACGAATTGATTGGCGGTTATGAATATCAGGATTGTATTTCATATTGATAAACCATCATTAATCATCTGTAGCGGCGTGTTCACGCCCGGTATATGGTAATTGGTAGGGGCGGGTTCACCGGGCTATATCATAGTCACAGATAAACCACATAAACCCGCCCAATCCCCGCCCAATCAAAGTATCTGTAGGGGCGGGTTCACCAAACTATATCATAGTCACAGATAAGCCATATAAACCCGCCCTATCCCTGCCCAATCAAAGTATCTGTAGGGGCGGGTTCACCAAACTATATCATAGTCACAGATAAACCATATAAACCCGCCCTATCCCCGCCCAATCAAAGTAT